>JAECRW010000061.1 GCA_016294985.1 Candidatus Sifarchaeum marinoarchaea
CAACGATGAGCAAAGTCGAGGAATATTCTACTATAAACTGGAATAATTTTACTACAAAATTTATATGATCTGTATACTAGTTTTACATTAAGATTACGTAAGCCACATAGAGGGGTTAAGTTTGTTACATAACGTCTACATCTTCAGGGATGATGGCATCTGCCTGTTTACAAAAAGATATGGAAGCATTGAAACTGATGAGGCCATCGTTTCTGGTTTCTTAAGTGCTATTTCAAGTTTTGGAGAGCAAATTGGAACAGCGTCCCTTAAAAGACTTGATTTTGGTAATTACCGTATAATTCTGATAAACACAGGAGAGAATTTAATAACAGCAGGTGTTATTGACAAGGATGATGATGTATTTGTCATAGAAACTGCCTTAAAAAGGCTAACTTTTGATTTTCAGAGTTATTATAAAAATGTCAAAGACAGTGCCGTCAGTAATTCCCTTTTCGATGGCTATTCTGAGAATGCAAATGAGATTTTACAATTCATTTCTTCGCCAAGTCAAACAATCGCACAAGCAAAGAACTTATCTCGGGTCATTAGACAAATGAAAAATAAATTTGCAATACTATTGGAAGTTATTGGCTCTGGCAAACCATTATATATTTGTTCTGAAACCCGTGAAGAAACTGAAATATACGTGCATACTTTAGCAAAACTCCGTCCTATTATAGAAATCGTCCCTTGGACTGAAGATGAGAAAACAATCTTCTCATTAAAACACCGTAAAAATATAATCGTCGGTGTACCTTTGACATATGTGATGAAACTCGTTGAAGACGAAGAACTTTCGGTTTTGAATTTAGTCCAATTTCGAATCCACAGTAAAGTAAATCCCACCAAAAAGTGGAAAGATGTAGCAAAGTACGCATCTAAACACATTGATGAAATCGGTGATGAGTCAACATACACATACATTCAATCGCGCATGCCTAAGAGAATCGGTGATGAGTCAACGAATTTAAAACGAATCATCATGCAAATGAGTAAAGAATTCCCTATAATCCTAGAAGTAATTGCTTCTGGAAAGCCATTAGTCGTGTGTTCTGAATCCCGTGAAGAAACTGAAGTATATGTGGATACCTTAGCAAAACTTCGTTCCCAAATAAATTGTATTCCCTGGACGGAAGACGAGGAATTAATCTTCTCTTTAAAGGAACGAGGTAATACAATTGTCGGAGTCCCGTTAACATATGTGATGAAACTCGCTGAAGATGAAGAACTTTCGATTTTGAATCTGGTTCAGTTTCGAATTCATGGTAATGTGAATGCTTCGAAAAATTGGAAAGAAGTAGCAAAATATGTTTTGAAGAAAATCGAAGAATTAGGCGACGACGGAATATATGATTACATCCAACCGAGGATGGAAGACTGAAAGAAATCCCCCGGCGCTAAAAAGAGTTTCAGAGAAATAAATTGATTTTTCAATACAAATCTTCGATGAATTCTTATTTTTCTGTTCTTTATAAGTTGAATCTCTTTTTTATTTTCAATACCACATCTAATCTTTAATTATTTATGCGCGCACCTACTATGTTTTTTAGTTTGATTATTTCCGTAAGTTTTATATAGTTAATGCGCTTGCATTATTATTGTACGTTTGAAAAAAATCAAACGTATGAAGTATTTGATAACAATTATCTTAATAAAATTCAAAAAATATGGAGGTTGAAAGATGAGCGAAATGACAACAACAGAAAGAACTAAAGCAGTACTTCAAACAGTAGCAGAGAAATTCAAAGTTTTGTATCAACGAGCATATCGAGCATTAACTTTTGATAAAAGTGTATACAATGAAGTTAAAGATGACCCAGAAGCAACTATTCCTTCAGCGTTAATGCCTTTTCTAATTGAGGCTGCATTTCTTTTTATTGTAGGAATTGCAGTGATTCCGATTTGGCTCATGTACGGTGCTACTTGGCAACCAATAAGCCCCACTCCAGCGCAATGGGCTGCAGGAATTGGAATTGCTATTTCAGCTTCAATTGTCTTCTTTCTTGGCACATTTTTATGTTGGGTTGCAGCATTATTCGTCATAGGCAGATTCGCAGGAATCAAAGAACTTCAAATAAAACAAGTCTTGAGAATTTGTGGGCTTACATTTGTACCATTATTCTTAGCACCCTTTGTCTTTGTGGCTACAATGTACACAGCAGTAGCTAGTGCCTATATCGCGGCAGCGATAATCTTTCTGGTTGGTGGCCTAGTTATTTTCATTTTACTAGCAATCAACAATGTGCTGGCAATGCGTGAAATAACTGGAATGACTACTGGTGTTTCTATAATGTCCAATACTTTTGCCTTAGTCCTCTTCGGGATTCTATCCACGCTGATGTACGTTGCTTACGGTTTCTCATTAGCAGGATTATTTGGAGCATTTTAGCAGTAATCCTTCAAGCAGAACTATAAATAACCCTTACAGTTGGCTGTAAGGGACTTTTTATATTTTTTTATCACCTAAATCAAAAAATTAATCAAAAACTCTTAACTTCCTTAAAAAGTAAGGAGGCATTAAAGTTGATTGAAAATGGAGTTATCGTAGAAACAGTCGATTTATGTAAGAATTATCATTTAGGAGACGTAACTGTTCCCGCTTTGCAAGGTATCAACCTTAAAGTGAAAAAGGGCGAATTTATAGTCATTATGGGTCCTTCAGGAAGTGGGAAATCAACGCTACTTAACATGATAGGTGGTCTAGATAATCCTACGTCGGGAAAAGTCTACATTAGTGGGCAGGACATTTCAAGACTGTCCGATGGAGCCTTAACTGAACTGAGGGCACAGGAGATTGGGTTCATCTTTCAGTTTTATAATCTTGTTCCCGTGCTGACTGCATTTGAAAACGTAGAATTACCAATGATGGTAAATGGGATTTCTGAAAAAGAAGGAAAGAAACGGGCTAAAGAACTTCTAGAAATGGTTGGACTTGCCGATCGTATGCATCATCGACCAGATGAGCTTAGTGGTGGACAACGTCAACGGGTGTCTATTGCACGTGCACTTGCAAACAAACCCTCAATTGTATTAGCAGACGAACCTACCGGAGATGTTGATACGAAAACTGGGGATGAGATTTTGGAATTGATGCATGACTTAAACAAAAATATGGGCGTGACATTCATTGTTATCACCCATGATCCAGCCATTGCAGAACATTGTGATAGACTCATTCGAATAATTGATGGGCAAATTGCTACAGATAAGCCGAATGTACATGAAATACTATCCATTACCGATGAAGAACTCAAAGCATTCAAAGGTTTCACTGGGTATATCAGTGATTCTGGATGAGCATACTATATTTTGGGGGCATTTTATGCAACTAGAAACTTTAGGAGCGAATTTAATTGTTTTAATAATTCCTTTGATTATTGGTATCATAGCTGTTCTTCTTTGGAAAGACAAACGCTTAGTCAAGATGGCATTTCGAAACCTAAGACGAAGGAAAGTTCGCAACTTCCTCACCGTAGTAGGAGTAATGGCCTCCGTCAGTTTATATGTGGCATTTAATATAGCCAGTGACAACACCTATCAAATTGTTTACAATTTGGTGGAACTTCTTGGTGGTAACGTAGACTTTGAAATCAGTAGAGTTGATGGCGAACCTTTTGATGAAGACATTCTAGAGGATATCTTACAGATCGAGGGCGTGAAAACTGCGTCGCCACGAATTCAACGCTACTGTGTTATCTGGGTTTTTGCTGATGGAAATTCGACTGCAGCAACCGTTGTTGGTATCGATCCGAAATATGACAACGAATTTGGTGATCTGTTTGATTATAACACCAGCGAGCCGATTAATGACCTCGTTGTTGGAAAAGACGCCATAGTAAGCGAACTACTAATGGAGGGAATAACCAGGGCTACAGAGGATGGTGAACTGGTTAATGCCACTGTGGGCGACAATCTCAAACTCAAATACAGAGCGAGCGGAGGCGATGTGAAAACTAAACATTGGAATCTTGCAGCCTTTGCGGAAGTTACCGGTAAAGTTCGACAAGTGGGTTGGGGTTCGTGTGTCTTTATTACATTAGATAGCGCCCAACAATTCTTTCCGAAATGTAAAGGCAAAGTTGACACTATTGTTGTAGAAATGGATCCAGCTTACGAAAATAAATGGCAAGAAGTGCAGCAAAGAATTAAGGAAGTAGTAGGCGAAGATCTTGAGGTCTTTGCACCAAAACAAACAAATTTGGAAGCCAACCAAGCTGTCATTTCATTTATTCAATTAGGGATCTTTTTCGCTGGAGCAGCAACATTGCTTGCGATGGTATTTCTGATATTTAATACAGCAAATATGACCATAGCAGAGCGTAAGTATGAAATAGGAGTCCTTCGATCCACTGGGTTTAAGAAAAGGCACGTTTTTAAGATCTTTCTTTACGAAATTCTTGCATTCGGCATAGCGGGATCTGCAATTGGTGTGTTCGCTGGTATTTGGTTATCAAATGGACTATCATGGTATTTTAAAACCTTAATACAATTGCCAATCGATGTGCCTTTCGAAGAGATGAAAGGCGTTTCTATTAATTCAGCATATCTCATGGAAGGATTTTTTTATGGCGTCATCTTCACACTACTTGGAGGTTTGTATCCGCTCCTCAGTATAACTAATTTGAACATCATCAACGCACTGCGACCAGAAGCCCGGACAAGCGAGAAGCTCACTCTGAAATATCGGCTTCAATGGATCACTGGAGGGAGCATACTCCTCGGTGTTGGTATGAGTCTTATATTCGCTTTACCGTTTGTTCTGGGACTTGAGATTTCCTTTCTTTCGAGTGTATTCCTGCTAATGATAGCAACTGGAATAATACTCATCGTGGGAGGTCTCAAACGAAGATATCTAACGATTGCAGCGGGTGTAGTACTGCTTGCAGTCGGTCTTTTTGATGTGTTCTTCGGTGGTTCAATTATTTCGATTTTTGTTCTCATGATAGGCTCTATCGTCTTTACTGCAGGCATCCTGAGAGGTGTAGGAGGTGCTTTCGATTTTATCATTGGACGTATTCCAGGGTTAAAATACGTGAGCAATTTGGCATCTAAGAACATAGCAAGAAAGCGTACACGATCAACTCTTACCTTTGGTATTTTTACGATTTGTTTAGCGCTTGTAATTGCGATAGCTTCAATTATGACAGCGCTCGAAGTTGGAATTTTGGATTTCGTCGACCAGAACTTAGAAGGTGATTTAATCGTTAGCACTAATATTGGAGCGCCCCCAAATCTCAGCGGAAATATAACACGAAATATTGAAGGCATTCACTGGGCAAATACAAGTGAAGGAATGGTTCCAGCCTGTACTATCCTGGAAGGGGCGGGCGCTCGTTTCGAACTGTGGGATGAAGATTATGATTCGCTGCTTATGGGTATCAATAGCACTAATTATGCAGTCGTGAATGAAAAAACTCTACAGCCTAAAATCATTGAACCAAATGACACGGATACTTTCAAGCTATTTAAGCGACTTAAGAATCCACACGAAAATGCTTGTATCATAAGTGACAGACTTGCCTATGAACTCAATGTCAAAGTGGGACAAAAAACACCAATAAAAATTACAACACATGGAAACATAACGGAGTTCAAAGTCATTGGGATAATGCATGAAGATCTATTTGGTTATCCGCAACCGGGTTACTTCTGCTTAATTGACATCGATCGTTTCTATGACTTTGGCTTTGATAAAACGGCTCATACATTCTTCATTAAATTGGACCAACACTATATGAACGGCACAGCAGTCGATCCACAAGTCGTGGCAGACCATATCAACGAACGATGGGGCGACGAATATAAACTAGACTTTGTAATGAAAGAAGACATCAAGCAGGATATTCACGAACAAGTACAACAAATCGGGGCATTCTTCAATATAATAACCTATTCAAGTATCATTGTTGGCTTGCTTGTTTTAGCGACCACCATGATCAAAATAGTCAGTGAGAGACGTCGCGAAATTGGCTTACTCCGAACAATAGGCATAAAAAAGCAGGGCGTGATAATGCTTATCCTTTCTGAGTCGATATTCCTGGATCTTATCGGGCTTTTGCTTGGGATTATCGATGGATACATCTTAGGGTATACATTTGTTCAGGCATTGGGTGACGTGGGTCCCATGCAGTTTATAATGCCTTGGGACGCTATTGGCCAAACCACTGTTGTTGCACTCGCAATTGCAGTCATCGGCGCGCTATTTCCCGCGTGGAAAGCTAGTCGGATACCTCCAGCTGAGTCATTGAGATATACAGGATAGTCTATGTATGCTCATACTATCCTTTTCTTTCCTTTATTCAATAAAAAACAAAAAACGACTAAAAAGAGGAGATAAATATGGCAGGTCATATGAACGAAAATTTTTGTTGGACTCTGCTATTTCTCTGCTTATTTGTATTGGTCATCTTATATAGTCTATTTTAAAAAAGAGGTCTAACCTTAGGAGGAATTTCGACCATAACCAACTCGTACATGACAGATTTCTTGATCATAAATTATACAGTTTGTGTCATTACAAGAGTCCTATCAAACACAGGAAGAAATAAAACCTTATATATTAAGGAATATCCACATTGATCTGTTATCGTGCTTGGTGTATAGAAGGGTTTCATTGGAGGTTTTAGATAAATGAATGCGATCTCGGTTGTTGGACGGATAAAAGAAGGATTCAAGATCTGGAGAAAAGGATGGTTAAGCTTTATACTTGCTGTAATTTTACTATCATTTGTTTTTATAATCGTATTGATCCCTATAAGTTTTGGCATTGCGGGTATTGAGGGTATTGGAGATTATTTTGGAGAAAGTTTAATTTCAATAGCGATAACAGCTTTTACGGTAATAGTTTTTGTCAGCGCTTTTAATTTTATTGTTATCGGAACAATGTGCGGTCTAGGAAAAGAAATCATTGAGATCGAAGATACCAGAGCCGAAAACACTCTGAACTACATCAAAAGTTATGGCTTAAGATTTGCGGCGATAGGTATCATAATCGCGGCTGTAGTTATTGGGCCGTTTATAGTTGTAGGTCTCACCTTAAACTTCATAAACATCTTTCCCGTAACCTCATTACATCTGTGGACAGGAGTAGCTGTTGGCGTTTTCTCATTTATTGTTGCTTTTTTCCTCTTCGTTCCTTTCGCCCTCTCGATACCAGCGTGCCTTATAGAGGATATAGGGCCAATTGAATCAATAAAAATCAGTTTTCTTGCTTTCAGAAAGAATCCTAAGACAATATCAGTATTGTTAGCGTCATTTATTGTCATTTTCGTTGCTTTACTTGCGCTTCCTGTCATCGGTTTAATCGGATTAGTTCAAATACCCTTTGCTGTGATATTAGCTAGTGTTCTTGGTATTTTTACTATGATAGCATTCTTTGTTTCTATTTTTGTAATTCTCCCGGTAATGTGCATCACCTTCACAAAACTTTACTACGATTTTAAGATTCCCAGAAAGGAGGAAGTTTCTGAAGAGGAGTCCCCAATTTCTTTATTTTAACAAAACAAGATGAGCGTTGAATCGCAATAAACTTAGGAGATTTTGGAATGGAACAGGAGAAACTCGAAATTAAACAAGTAATGGTGTTGAGGGATGTTAAGGTTTTAAAAGCGCTCTTCAGCAAATGGAGGTCAGAAATTTTGCGACTCCTCACTGTCCAAGAATATACAGTGAAACAGTTATCAGAGATGTTAGGAATCAATCCTGGGACAGTTTATCATCACGTAAAAGAACTACAAAAAGCAGGACTAGTTGTAGAAACCCGCACAGTTCAAGAAAAAAATATTGTGTCACGTTATTACCGAGCCGTCGCCAGGGAGTTTCGAGTCGATTTTAGCATCATAACAAGCGAAGATGACAAAGATGTTACTCAATGGGTTAGAAGTCGCGTAATAAGTCTAATAGATGCTCTAAAGGCATATAATATCGACATCCCCGAAGAAAGCTATCCTGAGGCAGAAGACCATATTACGGAATTCATAAATCTAGAAAATTTTATAAAAGAAGAGATAATACCAAAAAATCCTGAACTCCTAAAAAATATAGCATCCTCCACAGCAAAAGATGCATTCTCCCTTATGAGTCTCCTACGCTTGAACCTAAACAAAGATTATGTCGAAATAAAAGAAAAACTATTAGATTTCCTAAAAAAGCACGAACTGACGTAAAGGAAAGGTATATATTTTGATAACTCTACAATCACAACTCATCTGTATGAGGTATGCTTCATGAAGGAAAATACCGTGATTTTGAAGACAATCAATTTACACAAGACTTACGTGTCAGGTCCATTGGCCGTACAGGCGGTCCGTGGCATAGATTTAGAAGTGAAAAAGGGCGAATTTGTAGCAATCATGGGCCCGAGTGGCTCTGGCAAGTCAACTTTAATAAATTGCTTAGCGGCTATAGATACGCCTACAATGGGCGACATTTTCATTGATGGGCAAAATATAGCAGCACTTACTGACGATGACTTAGCTGAGATCCGCTTGCGTAAAATTGGCCTTGTTTTTCAGACATTTCAGTTATTTGAATTACTAACCGCCTTAGAAAACGTAGA
>JAECRW010000232.1 GCA_016294985.1 Candidatus Sifarchaeum marinoarchaea
CATTCTGCCCTCATTGTAGGAATCCCAGAATCCACCTTCACTAGGCGATGCTGCTATCCCAGGAGGTGTGTTTTTATTCAACTTCCGGATAAATTCAAGAGCCTTTATATTCCCGGGATGAGCGAATTGGATGTCGTTATTCTCATCAACAAATCCTCCCCCGGCAGTCATCATCATAAACGGTCCAACCCGCAGGCTCCCACCGAAGTGAGGACCAACATATACACCGCCGCCGTAAAATTTACCTTTACCGGCAGCAGTAATCTTATTGGCCATGTCCAGCCATTCTGACCATGTTTTAGGACCTACCTCGGGATCTAATCCTGCTTTGCGGAAAAGATCCTTGTTCCAGAATAAAACATTAACACCTGGATAAGGAGCTAAACCATAAATCTTTCCCCCAACTGTCATAGGCAAATAGGCTCCGGGAACAACGGTCTCTCTTACCTTTTCGGCCAGAGCTTCAGGAAAAGGCTCGAGATAACCTTGAGCAGCGAAACCGGGCATCTGTGTCTCACCAATAATTACATCGGCACCTATACCGGACAAGAAAGCAGTTGTTTCTTTTTGGGTTAATTGTTCGGCCCAACCCCAATCCTGACCTTCCAAGGTATAGCCAGCCGCTGCCATCTTTTCGCCAATAAGCGTCAGGAGCTCAATTTTAAGCTCATTGATGTAAACTCCAAGGGTGTCCATAAGCAGTTCAGGATCTTCTATCTCTGCCTGGAGCTCGGCAATGCCCTCTTCTGGCGTCCCAGGCCTCGAATACGAACCGTCCACACAATAAACTATCTTCTGGAGGGCCATACTGGTTCCAGCCAAAAGCAGTGTACTCAATAAAATGCTAAGCACTATCCCTATAATAATTTTTGAAGCTTTCATTCATCCTTCTCCTTTTATTACTTTTACTTTTTGTCTAGTCTATGATTTATGCAAACGTTAGGCTAAACAAAGAAAAAAAATTTAACCTCTCCCTTTTTATTCCTACAAACTAGAGATCGCCCTAACATTCGCTCACCTCCTTTCGGCTTTTATTTCTAGTTCTCACGCTTATTTACCTTCACTAAAAAAGGAACCAAATTGGTCATTTTTTCAAAGATCGCTTATTAACTTTTGGTACTTTTTCATCACTTATTATTATAGAAGATTTTTTAGGAGCGTCAAGGAGCTATGGTAGATGTGTCAAGACATCGTTACCAGGGTGACCCTTTGCTGGGAGCTGAGGCATTTGGTACTAGAGGTAGCAATTTGTCACTTATAATTAAACGACTCATTTAATAACAAGTAATGCAAAATGCGTGAAAAAGAGCAATTTGAGCGGAGCGACCAAAGGAAGCGAAGCCGCAAAATGAGCAGTTAGGCGAAGTAGTATCGTGGATGGCGAATGCTCTAATTATTCATACAATAATTATTCAATCTTCAGCTTTTGCCTTAAATACGACCGATGTAATTACTTCGATAAGTAATCCGTATATCATTCCAAGTATTATCGTCCATATAAACATGCTGGCTTTACTAAACTGGAGAGTCTCTGGAGCCATCAAGCCACTGAATGCCAAGGGGAAGCTGAATATCATTCCCATTATCACTCCGTTTATAGACCAGTGTACTACTGAAATACAACTGATACCGATGGCAAATCCTATAACCGTTCGGCTAGTAATTAGCTGAAAAACAACCGGCCAAGCCAGTTTACCGGAGCTTGAAGCAATCCCAAAGCAAACGAACCCAAAAAGTACTCCCGATAAGGTTGCTACGATAATGCGTTTTGCTTTTTTCATTCTTAACTCCTTCATTTCGTGTCTATTGTTGGTATATGAACTATGCTTGTTATTTTTTATTTATTGCTAATTAAAAAAGTGATACTGTTTCGACCAACTCAAAATATACGAAATTCGTTTTTTGGTCAAAATTGCGAGGATATATGAACGATGTCTGATCTCTCATTGAGTTGGATATGCAAACTCCGGGAGAACCGAGGTACCGACCGGTACAGATATTGAAAGGACTGCTCACTTGTCAATCTATTTGGCGGGTTCTGGTGGAGATTTGGTTTTTTGACGCAGAAGAGGAAAGAGCAGAAAACTATCTAAATTTAACTTCAATCTCTTCATTCAAATCAAATTTAATACCCTCCATCCCCTGGAGGAGTTTTTTAAA
>JAECRW010000233.1 GCA_016294985.1 Candidatus Sifarchaeum marinoarchaea
CAAACTTCCAGTTTTGGGAATTAGTCTTGGAGATATAGGTTTCTTAGCCGAAATTGAATTCAAAGATTTCGAAAAAAGTCTTCAAGAAATCGAAAAGGAAAATTATCTTGTAGAAGAACGGACACGGCTAGCCATCGAAATTGATGGTGAACAACTCAAGCACGGGCTTAATGAACTGACAGTTAATGCAAAAAAAAGTGCTACAGTAATTAGATACGCTTTAGTAATCGATGACGAATTAATATGGCGTGATTCAGCCGATGGAATAATCGTATCAACTCCATCTGGATCAACAGGCTATGCACTTTCAGCAGGAGGTCCAATTGTATCAGAAGGGGCAAACGTATTTGTTATTGTACCTATCTGTTCTCTAAACCAAACACATAAACCGTTTGTAGTAAGTAACACAAGCACAGTAACAATCCAAGATATCTCAAGTTCATCAAAATGCCAAGCGATTGTTGATGGGCGAGTTCGAGTTGACTTAGATTCAGATATGGTAAGTATTACAAAAGCTGATGTTCCAGCATATTTTGTCCGACTCGAAAAAGAAATAAATTCACGAATTTTTCACAAATTAAGAAGAAAATTTGAAACGCCTGATATTGTGCCTAAAACGGCTCCGCCTTCCGCTAAATTCATATATACACTTCTTAAATACGAAGGCCGCCTAACACAAAAAGAGATCATAGAAATGACTATGCTCCCTGCCAGAACTGTTCGTTCAGGTATAAATTTTCTTTTAAAAAATGGATTAATCATGAAAACTAGTTCGCTCAGAGACACACGCCAACACATTTATCTCATTAAATAGTTATCTTTGACCTCTTTTTTTAATGTCTGTGAACTTGAAAATAGCGCGTTATACTCGTTTGAATTTTAAAAAGAGATTAGAATCCAAAATTATGTTCCTAAAACAAAAAAGGAATCATGAAAAGAACTTGACTCGTTCGCCATCTTCTCGATACAGGCTTTTTAATTCGTCGGGGAGTCTCTTAATCCGAGAGAGTACTCTTTCTCTGCTTTCATCCACAGAATCGTAAGATTTTATAACCTTTCCGTCTTTTATGACTTGTTGAAGTAACGGTTCATATCCATTCGTTATTTCTTTACCTTTAGGGACAACAAGGTCACGAAATTCATTCTTCAATCGATATACATCCTTTGATCCGCTATAATTTCCCACTTTTGCTCTAGGTTTCCCTTCAACTTCCACGATTTTCAAAGCAAAGTCCATTACAGGAGCATTTGCGACTTTAGTACCGATACCAAATCCGTCGTAGACCTTTACAAGTTTTTGAACCATATATTCGTCTAATCCACCACTTGCAAATAGTTTTACATCCTCTCTTCCTCTAATGTTTAACTCCCAACGTAATTCTTTTCCAACTTTGAGCAGGTCTCCACTATCAACCCGTACGCCATAGAGGTTTGGTCCCATGCACTCAAGGGCTAGTAATGTTTCTTCTTTTGGTGATCCAAACGTATCAATGAGGGCAATTCTGGGAACCTCACTTGGCAAAACTTCGTCAAAGGCACGAAAAGCATCTGCTGAGTTGCCAAAAAGTAACATTAGGGCATGAGGCATAGTCCCAACTGCTTTCTTACCCATTAATTCCGCTCCAACTATACTAGACACAGCATCAAATCCTCCAGTATAGCAAGCGCGTTCTATTACAGGTGCTACACTTGGATGGAGTCTTCTTGTTCCAAAACTAAACAAAATTTTATCTTTTGCAACAAGTCGTGATCTTACTGCCTTTGTAGTTATACCAGAAGCATACGAAATAAAGCCTAAAATAGCAGTCTCATATATGCCGAAATCTGTGTATCTTCCTTCGATTTGAAGGACAGGTTCATTAGGAAAGAATACCTCGCCATCTTGCATTGCCCAAACGTTCAATGAATTCGATTCTGCAACGTTTTCAGCAATATAACTTAACAAATTGATGACTTCTTGAATCCCAGAAAAAATACCAAAATTATAATTTTTATCAGGAAAGCTCTTAACCATAGCTTCCATAACTACCCTTTTATCAATATTTTTAGCTTTAAGAACTTCAAAAGTCCTCAAAAAATACGCATCAGTTGCTTTCCCATTAAGGATTGCATTTTCATCGCTATAATTGAATCGTCTCATCTATTTCCACTCAAGGAA
>JAECRW010000234.1 GCA_016294985.1 Candidatus Sifarchaeum marinoarchaea
TTTTTCCCTTTCTTTCTTCAATTCCTCAAGTACCTTTTTGTCTGGTACTTTTTCGCTGATTTGAATTTTAGGAGGAGTATCATCAGTCATTGGGCTCACACTCTATTAACCATAACTTAGACTCCTTAATATAATGGTTGGTTTAATATCATTCTATGTGTTTTAGTGAAATTGAAATCATTTTCGAGATTTCTAAAGTATTGAGTTGTAAGAGGGAACTCTCTGTGATTATTAATTTTTGATTAGGTTAATGCCTAATGGTTGTCCAGAAGGCGATCACTAAATCCTCCTATGATGTCCTTTACTCTATATATTTATAGCCAACACTACAAAAGTCTTCTAAAACATCAGGGATAGTAAAGAATTGATTATTATGCAAGATTTTACCGAAAGAGAGCCGTTAAGTCCTCAGATATTTTTCTTTGGTAAATTCAGACGTTTAAAAATATTTAAATATCTTGTTGCCCTCTTCTTCTTGGGCTGTGTTCCGAAATAAAGGTGGAATTTAAAATGTCAGAAGAATTTGATGAAGAATTAGAAGAAGAACCTGAAGAGAAGACACCAGTAGATGTCACTAGTAAAACGCCAGCAGAACCTGTAACTACAGGTGAAAAAGTCAATGTTTACTTTATGTCCACGATTGGACCTGGTGAGAAAAAACAAAAATTGCTCGTTGATACAGGTTACCGCGTGGGTGACATTAAAGAGACTGTCTCCAACTTATTTGGACTGACCCCAACGGACTTTCATTTATCGCATGGCGGCGTTACACTTGATGAACAAAGCCCCATGACAGAGTATAATGTAAATGATGGAGATACCGTCCTTTTAATTCCCGCAAGCACAGCTGGTTGAACTCAATTCGGTTCTCATTTTTGAACAAATTGAAGAACACGTCATATACATACTTTTAACCATTTTTTTATATCTTCTCAGGAAGGCTTGAGCCTTCTTGATTTTGAATCGAAATAGAGATTGGTGTGAAAATTGGAAACGTCAGATTGGTTCAGTGAAGAATTTACACCTGACGAACAAATACTATATGATCGGCAGTTTAGGCTCGATGGTTGGAATCAAAAGCTAATCAAGAAGAGTAGAGTGTTGATTGCAGGTGTAGGAGGGCTCGGGTGCGAGATCGCTAAAAACCTTGCAATGTTAGGAGTTGGACATCTCGATCTAGTTGACCTTGACGTGATCGAACATTCGAACCTGAACAGGCAAATCCTCTTTGCTGGTGCAAAAACGGGTAAACCTAAAGCTACGGTCGCCGCTAAAAAGTTGCAAGAAATTAATCCAAATATTACGGTCAAGGGTTACCATACCTCGCTTGAAAGGCTTGATCCCGCAATCTATGCAGCAGTTGACGTGGTCGTTGGCGGACTGGACTCAATGATTGCACGCTTTAACCTGAATGCGCAGTGTGTGCGCTTCAAGAAACCGCTCGTTGACGGCGGTGTCGTAGGGTATCACGGCCATATTTATACGATCTTTCCATATGAGAACGCGTGCTTCGAATGCTACCCAATGCCTGAGGCTGAAATGGATGACATGGCGGCCTGCACGGTCGTGGGAGTCCCTAGAAAAAGAGTCCACTGTGTTTTTAAGGCATATCTTTCCTTCATGGAACAGTTTGAGCGTGATGAAGCCGACCCGAACAATATTAAACACATCAATTTCATTCAAAAAGAAGCAAATGAACTCGCAACACGTTATAATTTCTTGCCGTTGTTTTCGCAAGCCGAGATCATTCAACTAATCGATATACACGATCCGGCGATAATAACGATAAATGCTGTCATGTCTGCCCTCCAATCTCACGAAGTTATCAAAATTTTGCATTGGGGGGCAAAAAATAAAGGACTCGGTGAACCGGTTAAATCATACAAAATATTCAATGCAATGACTATGAAACTATACTCAATAGAAAAGAATAGAAATCTCCAATGCAGGCAGTGCGGTGATAATGTCCGACGAATTGACGTTGAAATTCGTCGTGATGATATGTGCAAGGAAATAATGAATTCAATTGTTGAAAAGGGGTTTATACCGGATCCGGATATGGTGCCAATCTTAACTGTCATGGATTTTGATAATGTTTTAGAAATAGATTTGGATCGTAAGCCTTATCAAAATGAATTAAGAGACCT
>JAECRW010000062.1 GCA_016294985.1 Candidatus Sifarchaeum marinoarchaea
ATCAAAAGCGAGAAGAATATGTGAAAAATATTCCGAATTTAACTTGGTTCAAAGATGTGGGCGAGTTTGTGGGCGACTACAAGCTGAAGGTCTCTGGAAAAACTATCGCAGCTGATGCGGTGTTCATCGTCTCAGGCGCTCGACCCTATATCCCCCCAATCGAAGGGCTGAAAGATGTGGATTATCTAACTTCAGTTACCCTTCTTGAGCTTGAAACACTTCCTAAGAGCGTTGTTGTTGTCGGTGGCGGCTATATTGCTTGTGAATATGCGCATTTCCTTTCAAGCATGGGTAGTAAAGTTACTATAGTTCAAAGAGCCACAAGGTTAGTTAAAGAACAGGAACCCGAAATATCAGGACTTTTAAAGAGTGAAATGGGCAAAAAAATGGATGTTTTTACTGGCTATGAAGTTAAATCGGTCAGTGAGATTCAAGGTGGGCTGAAAGAGGTCATAGCAGAAGAAAAAGACACTGGAAAGGAATCAAGGCTTTCTGCTGAAGCTATTTTAATCGCTGCAGGCAGAAGGTCTAATTCGGATCTCCTTAAACCAGAAAAAACCGGGGTAGAATTAGATGCTAAGGGATGGGTAAAGGTAAACGAGTATTTTGAGACTAACAAAGAAAGAATATGGGCATTTGGGGACGCGATCGGACCCAGATATTACATGTTTAAACACGTAGCTAACTATGAAGCGCGTGTAGCATGGTATAATGCTCATAGCACACTTCACCCAGAAGAAGCACATAGACATGGTCATGGAGATCACGCTACTAAAGTGCCAGCAGATTACCATGCTGTTCCGTGGGCGGTTTTCAGTAATCCCGAAATAGCTGGAGTAGGACTAACACAACAGCAAGCAAAAGAGCAAGGCTATAATCTTCTGGTGGCAAAACAACAATACAAAGACACAGCAAAAGGCGAGGCGATGCATGATCCTGCTGGATTTGTGAAACTAATAGTCGATAAAGAGACACAAAAGATTCTTGGAGCTCATATCGTTGGACCTCATGCATCCATTCTAATACAGGAGATTACAAACATTATGAACTGTGACGATGGAACAATCTTACCCTTGTATCAGGCAATGCATATCCACCCTGCGCTATCTGAGGTTGTTAGTTATGCCTTAGGAAACTTCCAAGAGGCATAACATAAGAATATTTTTGATCCGATTGTGAAAGGTTATGGTCAAACCTATCACTAAAGAAGAATTACTAGAGCTAATAAACAGTAAACAAAAATTTGTACTAGTAGACGTTCGTGACACACCAGATTATGAAGACGAGCACATTGTCGGTGCAGTACAACTTCTGATTTCAGAAATGAATGAAAATAAAGTGAACTCCATGTTCGATAAAGAAGATTTAATAGTAACTTATTCAGAAGACATTAATTGCCCTGCCAAAATTATTGCTGCTGAGAAATTAATCAATTTCGGGTTTAAGAATGTTCTCGCTTACGAAGCCAGCTGGAAAGAATGGAAGGAATCTAATTATCCAGTAGAAAAATCTTGAAAACTTCGATATATACCAAACGCATTACAAAAAACAGGTAAGAATATATATACGGTTATTGAATCGTTTTAAAGGCATTTGTATGCAGACTCGAAGATTATTGCGTACTTGATCGAAGAGTCAGTATTTCCCTGAAAAGAAATTCATATACAGGGCTGATAACAGTGGGAAAACAAATAAAAGAATCTATTTTTTCAAGAATTATCGATAAGTCTGCATTTCTTTACGATCTGACAGTCTTTTTTGTACATTTTGGTGCACGGGGAAAAAGATACAAACTTATACCCCGTTTAAGTGGAAGGATCTTAGAAATAGGCTGCGGAACGGGGAAAAGTTCATTAAACTCAAATGAGGCTATAAACATAGATATAAATCCCAAATTTTTGAAAAGAGGTCTCAGAAAAAATAGACTTACCATTCCGATCTGCTCAAGTGCATATCATTTACCTTTCAAAGAAAAAACTTTTGACGCTATACTAGTGCCAGATACATTTCATCATCTTGTATTTCACCATAAGTTGTTTAGAGAATGTCGTAGAACTTTAAAAGACAATAAAGCTCGCTTATGCATATTTGACCCTGTGAAAGTAAAAAAGGGAAACAATAAATTACATTCAACTGCGGATGGCATAACTTGGAATTTTACCATTAAAGGGCTATACGATCGAATCATCAAATTGTCAAAAACACATAGATTTAAAATTTTGAGTTCTAAGATTACTAAATTCAAGTCTATTATACATTTAAGCGGTTGGTGTGACATTTTATTTACGTTAGTTCCCAAATAATAATGAAATCTTTGATAGGAACGACCTAAACTAATTTAGTCAGTGTAAATTTGTTCACCATAAATTCTGGGCGATATGACATTTTCGCTTTTCTTAATCCTTCTTCTCCTGTGTCTTGTTCTCGATTTACATATTTAAAATCTGCCCATTCATTTTCTAGAAATAGCTTATTGATCAATGCATATATTCCTCTGTACTCTCGTTCTTGGCTTCCTTTCTCTATATGTACGACAATTGTATTCGCGTTTAATTGTTCGCCGATAGTGAACGCCTTTATTTCCTCTTCAACGGTGATCACACCACCTTTGAAATCCAACTTTGAAGCGTATTGCAAAGCGTCAAATATTGCTTTATCTTCACCTGCTAAATGCGGATCATCCCAGCAAGCTCTTATATTGCACCAGTCTTCTTGAAGTTCAAGACATCCAGGAATCATCTTCTGATTTAAAGGATGATATTCATATTCAAATTCACGGCTGAATTGCTTGATACTTTTTCTTTTTGAGCGATAGTTTGAACCGGGTAATTCAATCATATTTGTAATCAAATAAACATAATCGCTATTGTCCCTATCTAATTCAATTTTTATTTTATCTCCATCGGAAAATAATTTCGCAACATTTTCTGGTACCCTTTTTATTATTCCTCCAGATCCTATACTTTCAGAATAAGCGATACACTCTAAAACAGTTTCCTTCATTTTGTTGGAGCCGATTGGTGGAAAAAAATAGGATTCTTCCTCTGGGCTCGCCATTATCACTATATTCTCGTTAAGCATTGCCCATTTGAAGTTGTAATAATGCCTCCACATGAATAGATTTGTGAAAGTGAATTCTGAAATCATGGGGGGGTATTTTTTAAAATACTCATCAAAGATTGTTTTATCTTCTATTCCAAGCTCTTTGAAATCAGGAAATTTTGGAAATTGCGTCATTCGTTCACCAAATCTTAAATTCAATTACTTGGAGTTAAGCAAGAAAGCATCAACTCTTTAGAGTGGTGATGAATTACGTTGTGTTTAAATAGGTTTTGTGGTCACATAAACATGCAGGAGCTTAATTAAAGTGAGTCTCTCGGATTTAAATTTTTTTACTTAGCAAATAGACACCAAATAGCATAACAAAGCCTGCTGAAATTTGAATTACGGATAAAGACTCATTTAATAGTATAAAACTGAAGCCTGCACCAAATAGACTTGAAGTAGCGAAGGTTACACTGGTTTTAGTAGTGCCAATAAGTTTCAGACCTAACATGAATAACACCAGTGAGAGTCCGATACTGAAGATTCCTACAATCACCAGATAAAGAATTATCAATAACTCAAAACTAAAAGAGAGCCCTAAGGCATAAGACGCTATCAGAACGATGGTTCCTCCGCAGATCGATTTGAGAGAAACGATGTGTATAATATCTCCCTTCTGACTTAAAATCTTACTAAAATTGTTATCAATAGCCCAAAATAAAGTACCAAGCAATATTAGTAAATTTCCAAAGAACTTAACACCAAAATCGACGCTTAGCAATTGAAGATTAGTGGTAAGTATAATTGTGCAAATTAAAATAAGTAAGATAGCCATATAATCTTTAGTTTTTGACCTTTTCTTTTTCCTTAAAGAATGTGATAGCGATCAATACTGTAAAAAGAGTTTCAGAGTTCAGCAAAAGGGATGCATTAACCGCAGTTGTTTCAGATAATCCATAAAGGTAAAAAAACGGAGCTAATATAACTCCACTGAGAACTACTAGGACGAATATTTTGATATTTTCCTTCGGCAACGTAATCTCCGCGGAAACTGGAGCGACTAAACGATGGTATCTGGGTTTTATTGACAAAATTGAATGAAAAAGTATAAGAAAAAGTCCTGATAATAGATAGAGAATTCCACCCAAGACAAGAGGATGCACATCCTCAATTAAAATGACTTTGCTAAAAACGATGCCGAGTCCAAACAGAATTGCTGCAATAACTACGACAACATAGCCTTCATGATGTGCCAATCTAAAACACCAACGAAACAAAGTATATTGTAATAAAGAATCTCTTAAAAATTTATAATGAGGTAAGCGATTGTGAACTGAATTGACTCGCAGGGGACGAAAAATGTCATAACAACGCGGCAATTAACAACGACTGATTCTTTGGCTCTACTAGAGACGACAAAAGATAGTAGGGGGACTAAAATCCCCCTCTGTCTATATATAACTCTGATAAATTAGATATAAAGAAAAGTCATCATAAGAATGCATTCTTTTTTAATGTGATAATTCCAAAAACTACACATATTCACAAATTTAAGAGACGACTAAGAGTATTTTAGAATGATTGGATAATGTTCTCCAGCATCTGACTTTTGTGATGATTGATATTACCTGCGCTTTTCACCATTTTTTACAGTTGCATAATTTAGGTTTGAAAGGGATAACAAACAGATTATTAAAAGAAACGTACTATTTAGTCTCCGGAGAAACATCTAATCAAAACAAAGGTTTTAAAAATCAATTTTACACAAAAACTAACGCTTAACAACGAATGATTATTTGGTTCTACTAACAAAAAAAGACCTAGACATGGAGACTCAAAACTTGGCATGTACAGTTATAGTGGGAGGATTTTTCGGCGACGAAGGTAAAGGAAAGATCGCCTCATATCTTGCAATTTCGGATAAACTCGCTGCAATGGTTCGAGCAGGTTGTGGAACAAATGCAGGTCATACTGTAGTTTATAAAGGCGAAAAATTCAAACTTCGTCAAATTCCATGCGGCTTTGTAAACGAGAAGACGAAACTCTACATGTCTGCTGGTGTGTTAGTCGACCCAGAAGTCATTATCAAAGAGATAGAAGAGACTAACACCAAAGAACGGCTCAAAATTGACTTTCATACTGGAATCATTGAACCACAACATCGGGAACGAGATACAGGTACTGCTATTTCAAAAATAATTGGGACCACAGGTTCTGGAAGTGGCCCCTGTAATGTTGATCGGGCTTCTAGGGTTGGCAAAGTAGCAAAGGATGTTCCTGAACTCGCAGAATACTTATGTGATGTAGCTCGCGAAGTAAACGAATTAATTGATGCCCAAGAGAATGTAGTTCTCGAAGGTACACAGGGAACATTCCTCTCACTTTATCATGGCACTTATCCCTTTGTAACAAGCAAAGATGTGTGCGCCAGTGCGATATGTAGTGATGTCGGTATTGGTCCAACTAAAATAGACGATGTTCTGGTCATCTTTAAAGCTTACGTAACGCGCGTGGGAGAGGGACCTTTAGAAGGCGAATTATCCGAAGAAGAGACTATAAAACGAGGATGGCAGGAAAAAGGTACAGTGACAGGGCGTACACGACGAGCAAGTCCTTTTAATTATAAGTTGGCAAAACGAGCAGTCTTCTTAAATGGGGCGACTCAATGCGCACTTACAAAATTAGATGTTGTATTTCCAGATGCAAAAGGTATAAAAACTTTTGAAGAATTGCCGAGGGAAGCGGTTGGGTTTATCCGTGAGGTTGAAGCCCAATTAAAGATACCAGTCACTTTAATTGGTACTGGTCCAGGTGTAGAAGAAATTATTGATAGAAGATCTGATTTACTTCGCTAGATTTATTAATTCAATTCAATTTCATATATTCTAAAAGGAGGACAAAATATGACTTATGTAATTGCGGCAGAAGACCTGTCAAAGAAAAAAGGTCAATTTTTTGAGGATCTGACCACATATCTTGAAGAAAAACTTCCGCGGTACATGAATATTTCGATAGAAGGTTCGGATATAGTGGTGTCAACTGATTCTCCTGAAAGAAGTTTCAGCAAACGAACTCTTCGTCAACTTATCCGAAAACATTTGCACAAAGTTCGGTTAAAAGGAGAACTCAAAGTAATTGCAGGAGAAAAAGACGAATATATAATTAAGAAAAGGAAAGGGATAGAACTCGAAATCGAAGAAGAAGAGGAAGAGTTCTAAAAACGTATATAATTTCAAATAAGAGCATTTCATCTTTTTCTTGCATTTTCTAAAACGAAGAAATCAATTTCTTTGAGAATAAATATATTCGGAAAATCTCGATAGGATCAGATCTAATGAAGGAAAAAATCTCTGTCACTTTAGCACAAATGGATCCTAGTTTGGAGAATAAAGAATCAAATCTTAAAAAGATGCAAAGTTGGATCGAACGTGCTGCTCGTGAAGAATCAGACTTAATTGTATTTCCAGAGATGTCTTTGACGGGCTATAGTCTGCGTGATCATGTATTTGCGCTATCAGAGCCTATTCCGGGTGACTCTGTTAAAAAACTTGAAGAAATTGCCATCGAGAATAATATACATGTAATTTTTGGAATGCCCGAGATGAGTGAACTAAAGGGTGTCATCTATAATTCTGCCGTCCTCTTAGGGCCTGGTCCTCAAGGTTATATTGGTAAATATCGAAAACAATTCCTACCAACTCACGGACCTTTTGAAGAACTTCGGTATTTCCGGCCAGGGCCTGTTCCAAAAGTTTTTGAAACATCAATTGGCACTATAGGTCTACAGATCTGCTTTGACGCCTTTCTGCCAGAAGTATCGAGATTCCTTGCAGTGGAAGGAGCCGATATCCTTGTGAATATATCTGCAGCTCCAGCGATTGGAAAAGCCCACTCAAGATGGGGTAGGGCATCGTTTGAGACGATCATACCAGCGCGCGCTATGGAGAATACAGTATTTTTTGTTTATGTTAACTTAGTAGGAATTGAAAACAATGTTCTATTTTGTGGCGGCAGTGAGATTGCTGCACCAAATGGAGAACAAATCGCTAAAGCGAAATATGATGAAGAAGATTTTTTGACAGTAAAACTGGATCTCTCGAAAATACAGAAAACGAGGCGTTCATTTACTTTCCTTACTCACATTCGTCCTGAGTTGTATGATCGAATTTCCGATCGGATAAGAAAGATATGATTTATCGACTTGAGGTGTTATTACCCTGTGAAGCTAAATGAATACACAGCTCACGAATTACTCAAAAAACTCGAATCTCAAGAAGTATCTGCTGAATCTATCGTTTTAGCATGCTTTGAGAAAATTGAACGTCTTGATAAGGAACTGCATGCTTTCATAACACTTACAAAAGACATTGCACTAAACCAGGCTAAAGAATTTGATAATACATTCTCTAAGGACCAATGGGGGAAGCCTCTGTTTGGAATTCCTCTTGGCATCAAGGATACGATTTCAACTCTAGGAGTTCGTACAACTTGTGGCTCAAAGATGCTCGAAAAATACATTCCCCCTTATGATGCAACAGTTGTTGAACTTGTCAAGACCTTTGGAATGATCCCACTTGGCAAGACTAACATGGATGAGTATGCTATGGGGAGTAGTACCGAATCAAGTTATTTTGGACCAACATTGAATCCATGGAACTTATCACGAGTTCCCGGCGGTAGTAGTGGAGGAAGCGCAGCAGCTGTTGCGTCTGATGAAGTGATTATGGCTCTAGGAACAGATACAGGCGGATCGATTCGTTGTCCCGCAAGTTTTTGCTCTGTCGTCGGTCTCAAACCTACCTATGGCTTGATTAGCAGGTATGGTCTGATTGCATATGCTAATAGCTTAGAACAAATTGGTCCGATTACAAAAGATGTTCACGATTCAGCACTATTGTTGACCACAATTGCCGGGTACGATCCAAAGGACAGTACAAGCGTTGATATTCCTGGAGAAGATTATAAGAAATATCTAGTAGAAGATGTCAGCTCTATTAAGATTGGTGTACCAAAAGAATTCTTTGCGGAAGGCACTGATGAATCTATCATAAAGTCCGTATGGGCCGTTATACACAAATTAGAGGATCTAGGTGCTTCATATGTTGAATTATCTCTTCCTTCGTTGAAATATTCTCTTCCCACCTATTATGTGATCGCGATGAGCGAAGCTAGTTCCAATCTCGCCCGTTATGATGGTGTCCGTTATGGATATCGAATAGAAAAAGAAAAAGATAAAGCTATGGATCAATCATTCTCAGAAAGTAGAAGAATTGGTTTTGGTGCAGAAGTAAGACGCCGCATTATGCTTGGAACGTATGCGCTTTCAGCAGGTTATTATGATATGTATTACCTTAAGGCACTCAAAGTCCGCACTCTGATAAAAAACGACTTCGAAAAGGCATTCAAGGAAAGCGACGTTCTGATCGGTCCAACTATGCCCTACCTTCCATTCAA
>JAECRW010000063.1 GCA_016294985.1 Candidatus Sifarchaeum marinoarchaea
GCTCTTCCTGTGAGATGGTAGAGATACCTTGAGACATATTGAATCGGTGCAATAATAAGGAAGGGCAAAGAAATTAAGAAACATACAAAACAGGTTATGAGAATAAATCGTGTAAATTCTTTCAATTTTTGAGTCTTAAAGAAATATAGGAAGATTACAGGTGCAATAATTACTGGAAACCACTTGTACATGATTCCAACACCCCAAAACACTCCAGCATAATCATAACACTTCTTTTGCAGAAAATAAAGCGTCAGCAAAACAAATAATGTGGGTATGGAATCAAAACGCCCAATATAAGAACTTTCAAATATCGGATAAGGCAAGAACAAATAAAGGAGTGTCATAGCATAATTCCGATGAGAAATGGTATCTCTATCCACTTGCCACTCTTTTGCAAAGATATAAAGAACATAACCAATTAAGAGATCACAAATTATAAACGGTAGCTTACAGAGAAATAAGAAATCTCCGCAGAAAAAAACTGTGACCATCATCGTATATGAAATAAGAGGCGGATAATCCGCTTTTCCGATGTCTATATCACGATAAGGCATTTTACCTTCAAGGAGTAACCGTCCTGTAGCAGTTAAGTCACGGAAATCCCAATGACGACTTCCACCAAGTGCAGCTATAAAAAGACGAACAATGAATGCTATTGAAAAACACAAGATCAAAATATAGTGTTTTTTTATAGTTTGCTTAGTTATCGAGAAGCTATCACTTGTCATTTCCGACATCACAGTAAGATCGGTGATATTCAATCATTCTGGGGTTTAAAGAGTTCTTTTATTATTGAAACAAGATTTGAGAGGAACCTTTATAAATTCCGTTGTGTTACTTAAACCGTAAACTTTAAATATCAAAAAAAAGTTTACACCAGTTTTCACTTTTCGTGCGCGCTGCTCTTTGCTGAGTTTCCGGTCTGGAGGAGACTTTTTGAAAGTTATTGGAACTATCTTACATATCTCGCCCCATGACAAACTCATTGTCCAAAGCAATTCTAATTTTCTTCCAAAACTCCAATCAAGGGTCTATACAACAGACAAAAAGGCTGTTGGATCAGTAGTAGATATCTTCGGTCCAGTAAAACAACCGTATCTTGCTATATCAGTTTCTAACCTTCCAATGACAAAAGATATTCTATCTCATGGGTTATCACTCTACGTTAGAGTGAAGCGCAAGCGAAATAAGTGAAAGCATCTGCTAGCAGTCACCTAGGAGGTGTTTACTAATTCACTTATCGGAAAACGATGAAAGCGAGCTCCTTATTTCTTCTAGTTGTTGCCCAGATTGTGGAAATCATAAACTTGTGAAGGACTACGAACGAGCCGAGGTAATCTGTATAGAATGTGGCCTTGTAATTCGAGATAAGATCATGGATACAGGTCCTGAATGGCGTGCATTTGATCATGAGCAAAAAGAGAAGCGAGCGAGGGTAGGAGCACCAATGACATACACAATCCATGATAAAGGTTTATCGACCATGATTGACTGGAGAAACAGAGACAGTTACGGAAAACATCTTGCACCAGGAAAACGTGCTCAAATCTACCGTTTAAGAAAATGGCAACGAAGAATCCGTGTATCAGACGCAACTGAACGAAATCTTGCCTTTGCGCTGTCTGAATTGGACAGAATGTCGTCTCATCTTGGACTTCCTCGTAATGTACGAGAAATTGCTGCATGCCTCTATCGAAAAGCCGTAGAACAAAGATTAATACGGGGGAGAAGTATTGAAGGCGTTGCTGCCGCGGCTTTGTATGCAGCATGTCGACAAGCCAAAGTAAGCCGCACCCTTGATGAAGTCGCTGAAGTTTCCAAAGTAAGCAAGAAAGAGATTGGCCGATCTTACCGATTCATTGCTAGAGAATTAAAAATATCTATACCTCCAACAAACCCGATCGACTATGTTCCACGTTTCACTAGTTCGCTAAAATTACCTGGGGAGGTACAAGCTAAGGCTATCGAAATATTGAAAAAAGCTAGTGCAAATGGTCTTACATCGGGGCGGGGACCTACCGGCGTTGCTGCCGCGGCAATTTATATTGCTTCGGTTATAATGAATGAGCGAAGGACTCAAAGGGATGTGGCTGAAGTCGCACGAGTCACAGAAGTAACTGTCCGAAACCGCTATAAGGAACTTGTTCTTAAAATGAACCTTGAAGTGCCTCTATAATTATTCTTTTCTCTTTTTTTATATTGTCTTGTGTTTTTTGAATAATCTCGTTTTGCTAAATTCTACTTAATCTTTTGAGAGTAACATGCGTGTTCTTTTTTTATACTTACGTGCAACTCTGACCAAAAACCAGAAATGTGCGCCTTACAACTCCCTCAAGTTCATTGACTTCCATTAATGGATTCTTATTGAGGTTAAGGTTAAGGCGCATAGAACAATTAGTATTAGAAAATATTAAAATCTTTAGTTTTACCTGCAATTTCTTCCAAAACAGAAAGAATAACAATAGGCATCTTTAGAGTGGCTTTAAATTGCGAATTTTAGTATGTAATAGATGGTATTTTTATAAGAACATAAATAAACAAACCCAAATTATAACGAAATATTCCATCTAATTTTAGTTTCCGTTAAAAAATGTCCTTATAGAGAGAATCTCAATCAAATATTCGTTTAAATCCAATATTTTCAACTATACATTTATATTGTTCAACACTTCTATTTCTATCGTAATCTATACTAATGTTAAATGGCTTATTATGGATTATTCTTCCAGAAAGGTTCTTTGGTCGATCTTCTTGGGCGGGAGTAAATGAACTTTAAGAATGAAATGCAAAGTTACTTTAAACTCCGAAATCTGGATGATAGAAAAAAGAAAATACATGATATCCTTTCTCAATTAGAAACAATGCAACAACAGAAGGATCCAATTATCAGTTTAAACATGGCAGAATTTATCATTGAATACTGCTTGTTAATTGAAAATAATGATGATCGGTTGTTACAATATGATCGGGCACTTGAGCTCGTACAAGATACACGCCGTATTTTAAAAGGAAAGAACCAGATAAGGCAAGTTCTACGATCATATCATCTTGAATGTTTGATAAATTATCATACCTTGAAGTACAAAGATGAAGAAACATCTATCCAAGATATTTATAATTTCGGTGGAAAAATTATCAAAACTATAAAACAAGCACAAACACGAACAGATTACCAATACTCTGAAAATAACGATTATTATTCATTAGGATGTGTATGGCGGGCTTATGGACTCATTTTGCAACTTGTTAATAAATACAAAGAATTAAGCATTGAAGAAAAAAGTGAAATGTCAGAAACAGCTAGAAAATTGGCAAGTAAAGCCCTTGAATTAAGTAACAATACAGACAACAGAGACGCCCACATTTTGTCAACTTATATTTTTGCTTTTATTGAGGAAATTCGACCGATAATGTTATTGGGAGATAAGGCTACCACCGAAGAGAATTACATAGATTATATGCGCCCTTATGAAACCTTGTTTGAGGTCGCTCATGCTCATAACTCATTCGAATTCGAATACTTGGCATTATTAAACCACGCTCGACTAAAAACGCAACGTGCTTTCTATGCTACAGGCGTAAGTGAAAAAAAGAGTGCCCTAATTAATGAGATTTTAACTGATTGTCAGAACCTAGATGAGTATGAAAGTTTTATTCAACTGCCACATCTTCATTTTTATCGATATTATCTTCAAATCGATGTTTACACGATAATTATATATTTAGAGGCAGCGCAAGAAGAAGTATTCAATTATTACATCGATGAGGCTTTAAAATCTGCAGAAAAAATGAAAGAGATATTTGTAACTACAAAAATGAAGAGTGTTAGCGATAAAGTCAGGATGCAACGCAACCTTGTCGATGTATATATGATGAAAGCTTCGTTTACTACTTCAAGACAAGAAAAACTAGAATATTTAAAGAGATGTGAGTCCTTACTCTTAGAAGATGAAAGGAGTCCTACTACGTGGTCGCCTCAAGTATATCATACTTGGCGTGATCTCTCTTTGATTTATTTGGATTTATCAAAAATCGACCATAATAAGGCTTACTTTGAAAAATGTGTATTTTTTGCAAAGAAGACTTACGAATCCGCATTGGAAACTGAAAACTTCGTTGATGCACTTTTTGAGGTATATAAAATCGCATTAATTGGAGAAGATTTTCAAGAATATGACTTGTCTAGAACTCATTATGAGTTAACGCGACAAGTTATTGATAAGATCATAAACGCTGGAAAGGATTTCCCATATTTCCATAATTTGAAAGTATACTTACACGCTCGATTGCTTGGTGTGAAAGCTAAAGAGGAACATAGTAAGGGAAATTATGCACGCGCTATGGACTTATACCGTATGGCCAGTTCATTTTTAAAAGAACATGTCCTTTATTCCTATGAGGGCCTATTATATAACGCCTATTCTTTATTTGAAAAAGCATCTATGAGCTTTATTGAGGAAAAGTACAGGGACACCCTCGAAACTCTGTCCAATATCACACGCCTATTTGATGAGACTACAAAGTACCAAACTGAATATTATGGGCCTCAATTTCAATATTTTATCGATAGAAGAGCTTATGATACACAACAACTCTTTCTAGAATCATCAAAGGCTTTTTGTATCGCCCAATCCAATATTTTGCAATCATTAATCTATCGTAATACTGGAGATAGTAAAAAAGCTATAGTCCTACTTAAAGAAGCAAGTGATCTATTATCACAATTTACTGAACGAGAGATTCATATCGTAGGATATTATTCATTTACGAATGGTTTATTTGGATTAGAACAATCTGAACTTGCAATAAGAGAGAGCGAGTATCGAAGTGCAGCATCATATCTTGAAAGTGCATCTGCCCAGTTTGAAAATTCAGCACAGATGTTAGTTTCTGATAAACGATTAAATCGCTTATGTGAAGGATTAATGCATTTTTGTCGAGGCTGGATGTATGCATTGGAAATTATGCGGCGTGGTACGGATCTTACTATAATAGAATTAAACAAAAATTTCACTCTTGCCCATCAATCATTCAAGAATGCAATTAATGACTTAAAGATCTTCAGAAAGACATGCAACGGTGTTCAGGGATTCGAGAAATTATTGAATTACATTCATTATTCTTTATTGTTTCAAAAAACAGAAGATCCTGCAGAGAAAAGCCTGTTTAAGAATAAGTTAATATCGTCACTTCATGATGCGCTTCAATATTTTAAAGACGCAGATGATATGGAACGATATGGGTTCACAAGAGACGTGCTTAATACGCTACCTCAATTAGAAGATATAAGAGAAAATATCTTTAAACCAATTAATATTCCGTTTACTCCTTATACGCCAGTATTTGAAACAACAAGTAAAGTTGAGCCTAGTGGTGTCTACTTTACTATATCCCCTAATGAAAACCAAATAGAAGTGAATGAAAAAGTAAGATACAAAATACATCTCACTTCAGATACTTTGGTTTATATCGAACAAATAGATGGAGTATTCCCTAAAAATGGAGTAAAAGTAGTTTCCGGGATGCGCTTGGCAAAGAACGGCATTGTAAAAATCAATCGTTTTTTATCTCCTGGGAAATCAATACTTATCGAATTCACAATTCAGGCTTCCAAACCCCTTTATAGCAGAAAACATCCGCAATTGATATATTTTAACACTAAAAACGAGAAATATCGCGCTTTTTCTACACCTGTTACGATTCATATATACCCAAACGGTTTGTTGAAAACAGATGTAGTGAATAAGATCAATGAAAAAGTTGGTCAGATATCTGAGTTTATGATAGAATTAGGAATTATCTTAGGGAAATTCCCTATAGTTTATCACAATATTTATTCCTATAATGAAGCATTATCAGAATACCTTTTTCAAGAGAAGAAAATCGAAAGTGGCAAAAAGAAACTTAAAAAAAATTTTCGCATTTCCCAACTTCCTATACAACAAATGGCTTTTGTAGATCCTTTGGGTGATGTAAACATCCTTTATGATCTAAACAAATATCTCCACCCTCGCTCTATTACTAGCCTTCTGAATATAATCATCCATGAGAAATTTGGACATGGTTTCTTCTATCAGCATACCACATTAGGAAAAAAATTGCTTGAATTAGAATATCATCGTAAAGGTATTGCTCTTTTAATGAAAGAATTAGAAAAAATATCAAATAAATTTGCAATAGGGCTCCAATGGCTTTGCATGACAACATTAATTGTCAATGAAGGGTTCTCAGTATGGCTTACATTAAATACGTTCGAAAAACTGCTTGAAAAAACCTCCAGAAAAGACAAAAAGTTTGAACTGCAAGTAAATCAAGAGCTGGGACGTATTAAAAGTAATGTATTTGAAAATAATAATCTCAATGTAGTACATGAATATTTTACCTTGAAATTTGGTTCCCCAACTATGAATCCTTATGCATTTGGATATGATTTATTCTCGCAAATAGAAAAGAAATTTGGAGAGAAGTGCGTTCCAAAAGCCTTGGAAATGGCTGCTAATGTCCTTTTGACAAGACGACAAATTTCACGTATGTCAAAAACTATAAAAGATGATAAAAACTGCGCCGATAAAAGATTGGAAAAAATAGCGAAATCTCATTTCAAAGTAGATTATAATAATACTGATATGTTTGAGGACATGGTTAAGAAACTTTTCTAAACTTTAGAAAGCCTTTATTGAACATTTTCTACTAATATCAGCAATGTTTGCTTTTGTTTTTGGATATAAAGAGACTATGTTGTTTTGTTCAATAATTTTAGTTTAAAACCAAAATATCTTGCTTTGAAGAAAAAAGGAGAATTATAATTGAATAAATTCTCTAATTGGAGTATTTAGAATGGCCAACTGTTACCTGGACCCACTGATTTAACCTCCTAGTTAGTATGCTGTTCTAACGAACTCAGTGGGTAATATCCCAAAAATAATTTAAAGCCAGCGCATTTCTGCTACTCAAAATCAGTTTAATGGAAAAAAAACGATTCTAAAAGGTATTTAGAATTTGATTTCTTCACTCAGAGATGAGTGAAACTGAATTATGAAAAAACACTATCCTAATTAGAATTGCAAACTTTATTGCAACTAATTAAAGCGCAAATTTCCAAAAATGCGTTTAACTATAATTTAAGAGAGTAAATCTGAAAATAATGGATCATGATTCTATTGTGAAACCGCATTATTCAGATATGAGGCCATTCTACAGTCAGTTCGATATAATAGGCTCACAATGCTAAATTAAATCAAAGAAGATTCGTTGGGTTTAAGAGGAACAGTGTATTAAAGACCTCAGCAAGGAGTTGAGGGCTTCAAATGAGATATCTAAATGCCATTTTAGGAATGTTACTTCATACTTTGCTAATACTGCTTGCTTACGTGCCAGTATTCGTACGCTGCAGTGATATAGGGATCCATGACACTTATCCCGTTATTATCCTTTTCTGGCTTCTTTCCCTCAATGAACTGCTGCTGTCGATAACCCCTCCCTCAGTTATAGTCTTGCCAGTTTGTGCGTTCAGTTTCACCACAATTATTGGCCTCTTTATAACGTATACCTACCCATGGATTTACCCCTTTCTCCTACTAGGACTTTTCATCTTTGTGCTAGGAATTTTCCTTCAGTTCTTAATCACATTGATTTGATCTGTAAAATAACAAATTTATCAGAATACCTTTCATCAACCACAGTGACACAGAATTATATCTAAAATTTTTCCATTCGTGATAATCAGTAGTTAGATGCAAATAGTTTTTTTAAGAAATGTGGGCCTGAAAAACTCACTTGAATCTTTCCAAAGATAATGCGAAAGAAGTATTTTTTGAATTCCTAAAAGAAATAAAGAAATATAGGTCAATATTCAGAATATTTACCTCTCGATTTCAATCATCTTTGATCAAGAATTCAAAGCGAAATAAACCTAACGAATGAGTGAAGCGATTATGAGCCATGATTACATAAGAATCGATGGTGGAATGCTCGAAGGAGGAGGACAAATTTTACGAATTGCCACTGCTCTTTCAGGAATAACAGGTATTCCTGTTGAGATCTACAACATCAGGAGTAAAAGACCAAAGCCAGGTTTGAAAGCTCAGCATTTGACAGGAATTAAAGCCTTAGCAGACTTAACTAATGCGTCAGTAGACGGTTTACAAAAGGGATCCAAGAAAATTACTTTTATACCCACCATTCGAAAAGGAGGATTCTATAAAGTTGATGTAAAAACAGCAGGAAGCGTTACACTATTACTACAGGTATTGATTCCAGTAGCAATTTTCACACCGAAGCGAGTGCAATTTAAGTTAATAGGCGGTACGACAGTGAAATGGTCTCCCCCAATACCCTCTGTTAAATACATTCTGCTACCTATCCTTAAGAAAATGGGTACCCAGACGCAAATTGAAATAATTAAGCATGGATTTTATCCAAAAGGGGGAGGAATTGTCAACATTGTAATAGACCCTATCAAGAA
>JAECRW010000064.1 GCA_016294985.1 Candidatus Sifarchaeum marinoarchaea
CTTTTTCTTACGAAAGAAGGAATTTTACCATTTTTTATCCATTGCTGTAGCGCTTCTATAGTTTTAGAGTCAGAAGGATAGCCACTCCCAATATGATGTAGATTAAATTCTTGTTTTAGTTTGTTAAGTGAATTATCTCTTGTTACTTTGGCAACAATGGATGCAGCAGAAACTATGGGGTATAATTCATCTGCATTGTTTTCTGCAATTATTGTAATAGTCTTTTGAACCAGGTACTGTTTTAACACATCTGCAAATTTTTTTGCATCTGACGTTATTGCATCAATATACACAATAGATGGTTGAAGTGCATTAATTATTTCACTTATTTTAAGAATTTCAAGGAGATTTAAATTTGATTTAATATCAAAAATAGAATCATCAATCTCCTGAGGCTCGACTTCCATGATTTTGCATTCTTTACATAAATTCATAATTTCAGGGAACAAGGCTTCTCTTTTTTTAGCAGTTAATTTTTTTGAATCTTTTACTCCTATCTTGATAAGTTGATCTTCGTCTTCCTTTTTAAAAGATAAGCCAGCAATAACTAGATTCCCTAGAACCGCCCCTCTACCTGCCTCATCAATACCCATAATCTTCATAGAACCCTCTTTAGGAAGTGTACTAAGGGGTGTATTGAGGGTGAGTTGAAAAGCTTTACCCGGAATACACTTCGCGTTAGACGGTGCTAGCGCTGACGCTAAATCCGATCGTAAAAAGTGTTTTAAATTTTTTCCGAAACACACGTATATCCGCCCAATAGAAATATTGTGGAAGATCAACATTAAATATTTTATATTTATTGATGGGTTCGTCAATATGTCCTATAAACTTTCGAACTATGAAATTTTCGAGTTTTCCTCCATTAAGAACAAATATAGACTTTCCGAGATCAGTGCGACGAACAAAAAGAAAAGGCAATTTCAGTTGAGAATGAAACTCTTCTGGTAATTGTGATTCTAATTCTTCTAACTCATTTTTTTCAAAGATAAATTTTGACCCATCTTTTGTCAAAACAGAGGGTCTTTCTTCTTTCAAAAGTGTAATAAGAGTCTTAAACTGTCTCGGTAGATGGTTATTTATTCGAGCAATGTCAAGTTTGTATAAAATATCTATGGATCTTTTAGGGGTTGATTTCATCTTCTGCCACTGCCTTGACATAGAGAATTAATGCTTGTATTAAAATGAATTTGATGTTAATTAAACAAATTCAAAGAAAGATGAATTGTTTTTGCAGGAGATGCATAAATCTATTATTTAAAAATAATATTATCTTATTTGGCCAACTTCACGACCTTGTACGTAACGTTTCTTATAATTTTTCTTATTCCGTACCCTAGGTATCGGTGAATGCCTCTCTCGTCCCTTAACTTTTGGTGTCTGGGAACGGACTTTACCTGCTTTGGTCAATGAACCATGCGAACCTGGCATTTCTTATTCACCTCACTACTCAATCTGTACGTGAGATTTATAAATTTATGCTTACTGCTTTCCAAAGTCGGTGAGAAATACTCCACAAGTTTCCATTTTCTTACATTCTAAGAAAGGAGGTTTTCTTATGGAAGTTAAATTACAAGTAAACGATGACGTAATAGAACTTCATCCATTTGTTAAAGCAGTCTTTCGTAGTGTTGTATTTGGTCTTATTAAAGAGTTACGAGATATACCTGAAGACATACGAGAAGTACAACTATTAATAAAAGCAGACTAGATGCATTTCGCAATATTTACAGTTGTATTTTTTAACTTTATCGGCGGGAAGTCCCCGTGCGAAAGGATGGGGTTGTTTACTATGCATTCTTGTCCATACATCAAGGAAATCTCTTGAGGAGTTCAATGTATGCTTCTTGGTGTAATGGAGTTGCGACTCCTAGTTCTTTACCACTTTTTATGATGTAGCCAGTAAAAGTCTCAATTTCTGTTTTTCTTCCACTTTCGAAATCTCTTTGCATCGAAGTTTTTGTCTCATATGGAAAGCCGGACACCTTCTCCAAGGACAATGGAATGATATCCTCCGGTAAAATTATTCCTCTCTTTTTGGCAATTAAATTAACTTCTTCCATAAGCCTTTTTAACATTTGCTTGTTTTTTTCATCTTCAATAATTGCACCAAGAGGTTTTCGTAACAATGAGTCGATTGTTGCCAGCGGACCAATAAAAATGTACTTAGTCCAAACCTGAACGGAGATGTCGGTAGTTAACTCTGCCCTTATATCTGCATTCCTCAATATGTCCTCAATATACCGATATTTTTCCGGATCGTAGTTTTCAGGCCCAAATATCAATTTTCGGGGACCGCCAACTTGTCTTATGACACCAGGCGTCTGAATGGCAGAACTAATGTATACGCATCCATTCAGCACCGTGCTCCTTGTCAGTATATTTCTTAATCTATCCGTGTTATCGACTCCATTGAGGACGGTAATAACCACAGTTTTTTCGTGGATATTGTCTATTAGTTGTTGTGCTGCAGTTTCAAGATCATAAGTCTTTACACAGAAGAACACAAGATCTACTAATCCTAGGTCCTTTGGATCATCTGTTGCAGTAGTAGGTATCGCTGTAAATTCCCCCTCCTCCTGAGTTATCACTTTGAGTCCATTTTTCTTGATTTCGGCTAAATGTTCGCCACGAGCTACGAAAAAAATATCATGCTCTCCTGTGGTGCCATATTTCTGTGCTAGCTTTCCTCCGTAATATCCTCCTACTCCTCCTATACCGATGATCGCTATCTTCACGAACTTTCCTCCGTCTGCTTTATTTCGATAATCTGGTCTTTTGAGATAAAACTTGTCCTAGGCAGTAAATTGACCGATTACCATACAGTGGTCCTTATCAAAAGGCTTCAAGCTTTCAATGTTCTCTTCTACCGTGAAGCCGTTTTCTTTTAGAATATCGGTCTCTTCTGAGAATATCTTAGATATCTCTTTGGAAGAATCAATACTCCTGGCTTTAATAGCTAGCATCGCAAAACCTCTATTTTTAAGAAATAACTTTGCATTATCAACTAAAATGATCGCCTGCGCAGGCTGGGCAATATCTTGATAAATCACATCTACAGGCCCAATAAACATCCTGTATGTCTCTGGAAAACGTGCATCTGCCAAAATGGGTATCATATTGGATCTACTTTCACATACTCGTAACAAATCCCTCATTGCACGAGGGGAAAATTCTATACAGTACACAATACCCTCTTGTCCTACAAGATCCGAAACATGACTAGCTGTTGTGCCTGATGCAGCTCCCAAGTAAAGTACATGCATTTTTGGTTGAATAGGAATTTGTTTTAGCCCTTTTCGAATGGCTGCAGCGAATTTACTACGATAAGGATCCCATTCTCGATATTCTTCTCCTTCGAATTGAAGTAAACGTTCTCCATATACGGTTTTCCCCGGCGCTAGATTCTTTGTTGTGACCCTTTTTTCTATAAAATGAATATTTTCGTTCATATCTACCCCTCAGATGGTTTTCTTCTCTCAGATATCCCTTTTTCTTTGCCTTTCTTTTTCTTTTTCTTCTTTTTCTTTTTCTTTGCCTTTCTTTTTACTTCTTTGATAGGCGGGGAAGGATATTTTTTCTCTATTTCTTGAATTCGCTTTTGTACATCTAAGGCTAATTCATCACCAATAAACTCGCCTGCGTAGGCATCAACTCTTGCCGCGATTGTTAACTTTCCGGAAATAGCTCGAGCAATTTTTCCGCGCAACCACCATTTTGCATTATGTATTTCGGGTTTTTGAAATATTACACCGTGCTTTGGAGGTTTACTCCCTGTTTTTATGGCTCTAAATAGCGCTTTCTCCGCACCGAGAACTTGAACTGTGCTCGCAGGAAGTCGTGCCAATTCCAGAAGTCCTCCAGCAATGCTAATGATTCGCGCTCCAAGTAGAGCACCAGCAACTGCAGTCACATTTGGAGCAACCTCTCTCATTGTCTCTTCTATGTAACGTTCACTCTCTTTCCTGACCTTATATAAGTCATTTGTTATACTTGCAAACTCCATAAGTGATTTTAAGTCATCTTCAGTCATTTCTGCTCCTATTGAATCTTTAACATCGCCTTCTATTTCTTTCGCCTTATCTGAAGGCATTCCAGTGGTTTTTTGAATTTCCGAAACTAAAAAACGGTGGCGCGGGCCTAATGCACCCACCAAACCTACATATGTCTCATGATTTTCGAGTTTGTCCAATTCTGGAAAATGGAGACCATACCATTCTCGGATTCGAGTTGAGAATAAATTCAACGTTTGGTCAATGTCATCTATTGCTTTAATCGCTTGTGCGACCATTTTATCTCTTCGTTCAGAGGCACGTTTTATCTTCTTTTGTGCTTGTAACAAGCCTACTGATTGTAATATAAACTGAAAGTTGTTAATTCCTTCTTCTTTTGCTATGCTGAGTGATTTTTCGCGGAAATCTTTGAATATCGGGCTTCCTTTCTCAACTAAAGTATTAATATCAAATTGCTCCTGTACATTTTTTGCCAGTTTCTGATCTTCAACAACGATTTCTTGAAATCCCTTTTGCTTTAGCGTGCTTAGAACATCTTTTACTTCATCTATAAGTTGTCCTGATTGAATGCGTTCTATTTTTTCTACAATTTTCTCGGGTGTACTTGAGAATAGCACACGATAGATAATTTCTCTATTTTCACCTAATCCAAAAACTCCTACTACGTTCTCCACAATATATGCACGCTTCATCGTAATTTCATCCTGTAATTATATCAAGTTCATCAAAAATTACCATTATCAGGTAGAAGATATTTAATTTGGTATCAAATCGTTTTCATTTATTTGATGTTACATAATTTATGAAAGGGTGTTATTGATTTATGAGTATGTCAGCTCTGTCCACTTCTCTTGGAATATTACAACTTAAGAATCCTGTCATGTTAGCTGCTGGAATTCTCGGTATTTCGGGACCAGTACTTAAACGTGTTGCGAAAGCTGGTGCGGGTGCGGTTGTCACAAAATCTATCGGTCCTGAACCCAGAGAAGGCTATATTAACCCATCGGTTATTTCTCTTAACGAATTTAGCTGCTTGAACGCAGTTGGTCTTTCTAATCCTGGATATTTAGAATTCTCCAAAGAAATATCGGTAGCTAAACAAGGAGGAGTTCCAGTTATTGTTAGTATATTTGGCGCAGAAATTGAAGAATTTTGCAAAATTGCTAAGGAAATGGAAAAGAATGGAGCAGATGCCCTAGAACTTAATCTTTCATGTCCTCACGGAGGGAAATACGGCGCTTCTATTGGACAGGATTCAAAATTAACTGGTGAAATTGTAAACGCGGTTAAGAGCACCGTGCGGATACCTATTTTTGTAAAACTTACTCCAAATGTTACCGATCTAATTCCAATTGCTAAAAGTGCAGAAGATAATGGTGCTGATGCTATCACTGCTATAAATACTGTGCGAGCGATGAGCATAGACATAGAAACAGCTATGCCAATTTTATCGAATAAATATGGAGGTTTATCTGGACCTGCAATAAAACCTATAGCGATAAAACATATCTATGATCTTTACAAAGAAGTGGAGATTCCCCTTATCGGTGTTGGTGGCATTGTTTCTTGGAAGGATGCTGTAGAATTCTTTCTTGCAGGGGCTACTGCGCTTCAAATAGGCACGGGGCTTCTTTATTTAGAAAGTTATATGGATATATTCAATAAAATAACCGAAGGTATTCTTAACTTCCTCAAACGAAAAGGAAATATTCATTTAGAGGAAATAATTGGGCTATCACACAGACTTTAATTCTATTTAGTTTCAGACTTATGTGAGATATAGCACAAAAGGATTGAATAACGTGATGACTAATTCAACCAATAAACCAATAGTTGTACCTATCCAAAGAATTGAAACAAATACCCCCTCGACCAAGACCTTTATCTTAAAAGTTCCTTCAATAGCCCAGCAGGGAAAGCCAGGTCAATTTGTTATGGTTTGGACATTTGATAATGAAATTCCTATGTCTTTATCAAATATAGATCCCATTAACGAACTTATCGGGATCAGCGTGAAAAGAGTTGGACCCTCTACAGAGAAAATGCACTTTATGCGTGAAGGTTCACTTATGGGTGTTAGAGGACCCTATGGAAGCGGATTTAAAATTGTGGGTAGCCGCATATTAGTCGTGGGAGGAGGAGTCGGGATGGCTTGTCTCTTTCCACTCATTTTGCAACTTATTGAAGCACAGAAATCTGTGACTGTTCTCATTGGAGCATTGACCAAAGAGGAACTCCTATTCCAGAAGTCATTGCAAGAATATACAAAATATGATAACTTTCGTTTGTCCATAGCTACAGATGATGGATCAATGGGCTTTCATGGACTAGTGACTGAGTTGATGAATGAAACTCTTCAAAAGAAAACCTTTGATCAAATCTATGCTTGTGGTCCTGAGCTTATGCTTAAAACTGCGTTTAATATTGCAGAATCACAAAATATTGCTTTCCAAGTAAGTCTTGAGAGATACATGAAGTGCGGCATTGGATTATGTGGTAGTTGCTGTATTGATGGGCATATCGTCTGTAAAGATGGTCCAATTTTTGATTCTCAAGTACTTCGCACTATGAATGAGTTCGGGCATTCTAAACGAGATCCTTCTGGTAGACTTATCCCTATGACTGACTAAAAGTGTGCTCAAACGAAGCCTTTTAAAGATCTTAAGTTCCTTAAGACAAATGAATCTACATTTTAAAGAGAATTGAGGCGCAATTATAGTGTCCAGTACGTTAGAAGAAAAAATGTGTAGGGGAATTATCGAAGAATTACTCACGATTTTACCGGAGTTAGATGCACAGCTTGTTCAGAAACTGAAAAAACGTCATGCAAAGAAATATCCTTCAGTGGGTATTGTCTCGAACGCTACTATTCTTTCCCACACAACTCCAGAGGAAAAGAAGCTTCTTCTGCCTGTATTAAAGACAAAGACTATGCGCACAATCTCAGGTATTGCTGTTGTTGCAGTTATGGTAAAGCCTTATCCCTGCCCTAATCAGTCATGTATCTATTGTCCAACTTTTTCAGATGTTCCAAAGAGTTACACTGGACACGAACCTTCTACGATGCGAGGTATACAAAACGATTACGACCCTTATTTGCAGGTAAAGACGAGGCTTAATCAATTGGAACTTATAGGTCATGCCACAGACAAGATTCTCCTATCCTTGAAAGGCGGAACGGTTACTTATTTACCCTATGAATATCAACTAAGTTTCGTTCACAGATGCCTTGAAGCGCTATGTGATGAACGCTATTCTGATTTTGAAGAACTTAAAAGGGCTGTAGAAACAGCACAACGAAAGCTTGTAGGTATAATTGTCGAGACGCGGCCAGATTATTCTAAAATATCTCATACAGATGACATGCTTCATTTAGGCGTCACTACTGTTGAATTGGGTGTACAAACTATTTTTGATGATGTATATGAGATATGCAAAAGAGGCCACACAGTACAGGATGTTATTGAAGCAACCCGCATTTTAAAGGATGCTGGAATGAAAGTTGCCTATCATATTATGCCTGGTCTTCCGGGATCGAATGAAGAACGAGATCTAGTAATGTTTCAAGAGATCTTTGAAAATCCCTTTTATAAACCGGATAATTTGAAGATTTATCCCTGTTTAGTTATTAAAGGCACAGAACTGTACGAATTATGGCAGAGCGGAAATTACAAACCCTATAACGCTGAAACAATGACAAATCTATTATCACACATTTTACCAGACATTCCAAGATGGATACGTATACAAAGAATCCAAAGAGATATTTCTGCAAAGATGATTGAAGATGGTGTCAAGAAAGGCAATCTTAGAGAACTTGCGCATGAAGAATTAAGTAAGAGTGGAAGAACATGCTCTTGTATTAGATGTCGCGAACAAGGTATCGTTCATAGGAAATCAGGAATCACTCCAAAACTAGAAAATCTTGAGATCCTCATAGAAACATTCAATGCTTCCGAAGGAATCGAAAATTTCATATCTTACGAGGACGCCGTACAAAATATTCTGCTCGGATTTATACGATTGCGTGTTCCTTCTGAGAAGGCACATCGGAAAGAAATCAATAAAATGAGAACAACTATCGTAAGAGAATTGCGTGTTTTTGGAGAACTGGTTCCCATTGGAGAGAAACCAAGTCATCATCAAGTGCAACATCGAAAAATAGGAGACTTACTATTAGGCGAAGCTGAACTCCTTAGCAAAGACGACTATAATGCCAAAAAAATTTCCGTCCTCAGCGGTTTAGGTGTAAAGCCATGGTTTTATAAGCAAGGATATACTCGTGATGGAGTTTATGTAAGTAAAAGCTTATGATAAATACTCTTTTGACCACCTCTCCGCCCTGAAGGATCGGAGATTCCTTCTCGCTTGTGACTCTTTGTTGAAAAAAAGCCTTAGATCGGAA
>JAECRW010000007.1 GCA_016294985.1 Candidatus Sifarchaeum marinoarchaea
TGCAATTATATTAACGCCAGTATTCTAAAATAAATAATGCAAGAACTTAGGGCTGTTTTTCTCACTTTTCTTGATGAAAGTTCACAGCATTCTTCCCATTTCTCTATATGAGCGTTTGATACTCGTTAAGCATTCGTCTGGAAATATTTGCCCAATTATATTTTCGGGCAATTATCTTCCTTCCTTTCTTCCCCATATTTTTAGCAAGTTCTCTATTGAATAGGAATGTTTGAATTGCTTTTGCTAAAGCTGATGAGTTTTTTGATTCAATTACAATTCCACATTTTTCTTTGGTGAGCACTTCAGAAACCCCTGCTATATTTGTGGATACCACTGGGGTTTCAAAAGCAAGCGCTTCTAATGCAACCATGCCAAATCCTTCAAGTTTAGTAATTGATGGCAGTACAAGAAGATCAGCTAAAGTGTAATATTTGAGTAATGTATTTCTTTTAACGAAGCCGGTAAATGTCACGATATCTTCAATATGTAATTTTCGGGTCAATTCTTCGTAGTAGGGGCGAAGTTCGCCTTTTCCGATAACAAAAAGCTGGAGCTCTGGGAATTCTGTTTTCATCTCAGCAAGGGCCTTAAGTAGATATATCAATCCCTTATATCGATGGGATCTAGTAAGTTTAGAGACAAAAAGTATTACGAATTTATCAGAGAGGCTTAATTCATTTCTTAACTTTTCCTTGTCATATTTTATCTTAAGATACGTGAGATCTACGCCAACTGGAATTACTATGATTTTAGAGCGCAACCTTTTTAGTATATCTGCGGTCTCAATATATTGCTGCGTTGTAGTAATTATTTTTTTTGCAGATCTAAGTGTAAAATGGAGTAAAGAATTAGAATATAACTTAGAGAACATTTTATTTAATGAAGTTCCACCTACTTCTAAATTATGCACAGTAACGATTAATGGCGTGCGCTTCAATTGACAACTGAAGGCAGCCATGTCATAAACCATTGGGTGGGGTAAATGGGCATGAATTACGTCTATATCTTCTTTAATAAGTTCAAAAAATAACGATGGAAGAATTGGTGTATTATATAACTGAAAAAGAGTAGGTAATCGAATAACGGAAATTCCATCAAACTTTTTTGAAATAGGCATGGCGCGGCGTGGTCTTGATGTATATATCGTGACATCGTGACCATGTTTGATAAATTCCTTTGAAAGATGGTAAACGTAGTTTTCAACGCCGCCTATTACATCGGGGAGAAAATGGGATGTAACATGCGCAATTCTCAACAGAAGCCTCCTAAAACTCTCATAGACTACTTTTGAAGTGAATTATACTATTTTTACTTTAGATTCCCATAATTTTTGTATTCTGATCTATGACTGCTTGTTACTGATAGAGGTGCTTTTTCATCTAAGTATCTCACTATCAAACACAAGTTTTTTAAGAGTTCTTAAATCATAAGAGTCAACTCGATAATTTAGTCGATAACTTAACGTTCGCGCTATTCACAACTTTGTCTTGCATGAAAAGTCTTGAAATTGACATTTCCACCGAAAACATCTTGGGTATGAAACATGTCATATCTTAATCGCTTTACACAATACATTAGAAAACGGATGGTCTGGCCAAAAACAGAATTGAGTGTAGTTATCCAATATGTTCTGCTTTTTATGATTTTTTCACTCGCATTACTCATACGATTATTTCCATTCTTTAGATTCGAACCAATGTTAAAAGCATTTGATCCATGGTTTCAGTATAGGGTTGCTGATTTCGTTGCAAAGAATGGCTATTTGGCCTATTTTTCATGGCATGATACACTCTCATGGTATCCTTATGGGCGCCCTGTTTGGAGGAGTTCGTATCCTGGCACACCCTTCGCTGCAGCAACTATTTATTTCATCTTGATAGCATTAGGTCTCGATGTGGAATTATTCATCGTCTGTTACGTTTTCCCAGCCTTGATGGGTGCGATTACGTGTGTATTACTATATTTTTTTGGAAAAGAAATCGCGGACACGAAAACTGGGTTAGTAGCGGCATTCTTATTAGCATTCTGCCCTGCTTACATCAGCAGGACTATGGCAGGGTTTTTCGATAATGAAGCTCTTGGAATATTTCTTATGATTGCCGCCTTCTTCTTTTTCGTGCGCGCCGAAAAAAAAGGTTCAATAAGTGATAGCATTCTTGCTGGCTTAAGTTTAGGCGGGCTTTCAGCCAGTTGGGGTGCATTTACATTTGCTTTTGGTCTAATACCACTTGCAGCCATAGCCTTACTCTTATTTAACCGTTACTCTCACAAATTGCTCATGTCATATTCCCTTACAGTCTTAATAGCTCTAAACATCGCTGTTCATGTTCCCAGAACAGGTGTTAGCTTTATCACTAGTTTTAGCGGATTCTTCCCCTTAGCTGTCTTAATGATCCTATTTGTTTACGGTTTTTCGATATGGATATCCTCGCTTCTACCAGAAGTCTCTACACAAAAGGTAGTCGGAGTTATAATACTTGCAGCTCTTGCAAGTATTATTGGTATCCTCTCATATCTTTTTTCGGAAGGTCAAATATCACTAATAACTGGAAAATTCTTGGCAGTACTCAACCCTGTGGATCGTCCTCCACTTATTGAATCCGTTAGCGAACATATCCCCCTAACATGGGGTCAATTGTTCTTTAATTTTGATATCTTAGTTTTCCTTATGCCTGTCGGAATATATTTTGCATTTAGACGGTTACGGAATGACGATATTTTTCTTATAATATTCAGCATTACTGCGATCTATTTTTCGGGATCAATGGTTCGCCTTTTGCTTATTTTAGCCCCAATAGCTTGTCTTCTCTCTGCATTTGCATTAACAAGTGTCCTGAAGCCTTTCTCTAGAGTAATACTTGAACGTGCTGCAATTGTGCGTAGGAGAATTCGCGTGACAGAAATTGTACCTAAAGACTATGCTATCTTTATTGTAATCTTCGTTGGATTCATGCTCACACTTTATACATGGCATGGAACTCAGGTTGCATTCGACTACCTAAGCAGTCCTGATTTGATCCTTGTTGGACAAGGACCTCAGGGGCAACCAGTGGAATTGCACGATTGGCAAGAGTCAATGCAATGGTTAAGGGAAGAAACAGCAGAGGACTCGGTTATTGCTGCATGGTGGGACTATGGATATTGGATAGAATCTATTGGTAACCGTACTACCCTGGTGGATAATGCCACGACTAATAGCACACAAATTGCGTGGGTGGCAGCGGCCTTCATGTCCTCTCCTGAAAATGCAACGAAGATATTCAAGATGCTCGGTGCAGATTATGTCCTAGTGCACTTCACTGGTGCCGTTGGCGGCACTTCAGGTGACGAGGGTAAATGGATTTGGATGGTTCGTATTGCAGAACAAAAATTGTTCAATGAAACAAAAATACGTGAAGTAGATTACTGGGATGAAGAAACAGGCACACCTAAAGACCCATATTACGACTCTTTGATATATCAACTACTTTACTACCAATTCTTCAGAGCCCCTAGGCCGGTAAGTAGTATAACATCTTTTCAAGAAGTGCATACAACTCAAAATTGGCTTGTCAGAATATATCAGGTGAACTGAACTGTGTGTCAATTTTCAATAAAAAACAATATTCTGTCTCACCCGATATATGATAGATCATCTTTTTCTTCATCGCTTTCGATATCCGGGCGCCCTCGAACACCTGGTCTTTGTCTCCTTTTCATATAACTTATAGCTTCCTCAATTTTTTGGGCTTTAAGTTCTAGAGATCCAAGATCTAAATCGATTTTAACAAGTTTAATTAGTTTTTCAAGAACTACTTTAGCAGAGAGAGCATCTGCCATAAATCCAGATGTTTCTCCTAGAAGACAAGCCCCTTCAATTCCTCTCATCTTTCCAAGACCAAGAAGTAATCCTGAAGCCCCTACTATCGGGCCGCCAGATTCATTTATTTCAACATTTTCTTCCTTAAGATGCTTTATTAAAGAGAGATCTGTTGCAGTCCCAAAAACCTTCGGGTTTTTAGACACACTTCCTGTAGCATATCCACCTAGCGTGTAGATTTGGCTTACTCTAAGCTTCTCGGCTAGGTCAAGAATCAAATTGACTATTTCGTATTGCCCCTCTGGCGTTTGACTTTGGTAATCTCCCGTGAGAAGTATAAAATCATGTTCACCGCCACTTTTAGAAAGTTGAGCAAACCAAAATTCGTTACGGAGAAGCCTTAAAATCCCATTATTATCCACTAGCACATGATACGGAAATGTATACGAATAAAGTTCTGCAAATTTTTCAGCATTCAACTCACTGATCATGTGTGTAACACCAAGTTTCCCAACATTCCCGACTCCAGGCAAGCCTTGAATGAGTATAGGGTTTTTCAAAGATGTTGTTTCTAAATCTCCTATGAAGCGTATTCTTGACTTCATGTCAATTACTTCTCCTTTTGACGAATTGCTAATGTAGTTTTAATAAGCATTCGGCGGTATTTTCCATATTTATCTTCTGGGCTAAATTTTGGAGGTGCGGCAATTCTTAAGTGTCCACCACAAGCAGGACATATCGAAGATGCTATACTATAGCGATTACACTCTACACATTTTTTTATCATCTTACCCATATATGAAACACCAATTAATTGTTTAGATGAAAATCGTTATGTTCAGGCAAATTTCTACGCAGAACACTATCCCGATATCTCATATTCATAGATTGTAGGGCGGTTTTTCTAACTTCTTCGAAGTAAAAGTTCCATTTTAAGAAGTCAGAAAGATTAGGCTTCCTCTTCGAACTGCCCTTTTCCTCCTCCTTTCTCAATAGCAGTTATTGTTCCTTTAACTGCTTTATCTAATACTTTCTCTGCAGTCTTATAATCATTTGCTTGAACTGAGAACCTGTATCGCGGTGACCCGACCAGATTAACTTCTAAGGTAACATCTTTACTCCTTGTTGACTTTAAACCCCTTTTTAGGGCATCCTTTATAATTTCTATCCCATCTGGTTTGAAGCTTTGAAGTTCAACAATTTTAGTAAGCTTCACCTTTCTTATCGTTACATGTGCTTTTGCAAGCTCAACAACAGTGTTTATCCACTCTTCATTAATGCCTGCTTTTTCTAGAGCCTTCTCACCTTTTTCATGTGTTTCTTCAAATCCAGCGTAAATTTCTCCGAATTTTTCCTCTAAAGGCCATCCCACTGCATCATAAGCTTCTTCTTTGGTTTTATCTAATTGTTTTGCCACTAATTCTAAGAGATTATCTGCCTTCTGTGAACGTTTCCATTCTGTGATCTTATTTCTTCGCATCGCATTTGTAACTCTTCTAAGTGAGAGATCTACTTGTTCTTTTGCAGCATCAATTCTAAGAACCTTTGCTACCACTTTTTGCTTTTCTCTGACATAGTTACGGATATTACGGACCCATGTAGATGCTATCTCTGATATATGAATAAGTCCTTCTTTATTATCAAACTCATCTAAAGTCGCATATGCACCATGAGACGAGATTTTTGTAATTGTACCTATCACGAATTCGCCTTCTTCTGGAAATGCCTTTTTCTTTTTGACCATTTCTCTCATCCTTTAGGTTTAATTTGAAGATTAATTTCTAAAATATGATATTTTAACAGGAAAACTTCAATAGATCTGCTATTGAGTTCATCTGAGTTTTTACTTTATTCTAAAACTTGAATGATCTTCGATAAAATCTGCGCTTTACCTCTAGTAGGTTCCGCGAGAACCCGATTGCAGATTATGCATTTAACCGTTGTAGTAGCAGAACCAAAGATCTTCTGCTCGTTACCACATTCGGGACATCTCACGAGCAGAAATCTCGATCGTGGCTGTGGAATTAACTTTTCAACCTTCATTTGGTGCCTCCTAAATAAATATGTAATTTTATGTTCGTTATTCATCTTTAATAGCTTTCGTTATTGCCTCAAGATTTCGATAGCCACAGCAACATTTCGATCAATTAAAGCCTTTGCATTTTCATTTGGCAAAACACAAATATCTTCTGGAGAAAAAGGACCGTATACCATCAAATCTGTACCTACAAAGGAATCCACTTGCTCTAATATTCTAATAATCTTTTTTCTATGATATTTTTCGTCTTCTTCTTTTTGCTGATTTTCCAGAAATACTAGACTCAAATAAGTATCGATTGCTTCTCTTAGATTTGAACACATTCTATCCTCAATTTTAGTTAAGCTTTTGAGATCAATATCTGCTCTTTCGACAATATTTCTTACGATCTTTTTCATTCGAAGGGTGAAAAAATCCTTAATTAAAAAATCTAATCGTTTGTGCTTTATTTCAAATAAGGTCTTTTCAAATGTTGTTAAATCTTCGTATAATTTACTTGCCTGACTTTGACTAAAATGCTCATCGATCTTAGTACAAAATTCATCTGTAATTGGTTGGATTTTTTTGGTATTCCATTCCTTGATCCATTTCTGATATATTTCTTCGTAAGTGTGCATTTACTCCCCCAAAAGTACTATATTTTCTTCTTATGTTTTGCATGACTCATCGCTATACCCTTAAAACTCATTGTAAGAGACGTTGCTCCCAATTATTTTGTAAATGACCTCATAATTGGTTACTGTCATATCTTGTATTAAAGGAAATTAAGTATCCTTTTAATAAAGACAACTCATTCACTACCTTCGATTCTTGGAGCTAAGAAATATTCTAGCTTCCCACCTCCAAGAGTCTCGAATCCTATTTTTAAGGGCATATCACTTGAATATTCAATTTCTAGATTATCTGTGGAGCTAACAGCTTTCGTCATGTCACTTAGATACTTAAGAGCATAAATTGCCTTTGATTCTTCTTTTACCTCAAATTTATAGAGAGTATCGGTTTCTTTATCAATAGTTACCTCAACATTCCCTGTATCCCCTTCTGCCGCGACTTTAAGCATATCTGGGGTCGCTTCCAGAAGTATGTAGTCTCCTACGACTTCAGCATCTTTAATTGCGTCTTTAAATACTCCCGCATCTATAGTAATAATCGTATTGAATTCGATTTTGGGAATTGGTATCTCCTCTCCGCTCGTGTCTCCAAGTAGTGAAAGACTAAAATTACGTTTAGCACTAGCAGAAGTTAATTTGATTTTTAGTTTATTCTTGGTTTCATCTACAGTTAATTCTAAATAATCTGAGCCTCCTGCTCTTCGCATTATTTGCATCATTTCAGTAAGGCTAATTCCAAATTTTGTTTCTCCTGTACACGTATATTCCTTAAACGCGTCTTTAGGAAAACTTAGATCGACCATAGCAATATGCGCATCATCAATTGCACGTGCATGAAGGCCGGATTCATCTGCAGAAAAATAGATCTCTTTTACAAGCGCTGACAACGCTTCGATTATTGTCTTCCAAGCATTAACTTCTTCAAGAATACCTTTAACTACCATTTTCATCCTCTCAATTAATATTAATTTAAATTTGCTTATAATCTATCATTCATTTGAAACACTTCAAGGAGACTCCAGCCCTTTGGGGCGGAGAGGCATTGAGGTCGGGCGTTATACACACATCCCTTTCTGCGAGGACAGGGGGTGGTGTACCCACCCTCGGATGGTGTTTTAATGACGGGAACTCGCAAGTCCCGTCCTCCCAACATCAGGGAGTAGGTCCACTTCGAGACTGTTGTCAGGGCTTACACGTCCGTGACACCGTCCCTACCCATCAGGACTTTTAATCAGCGGACGACAGAGCAAGGAGCTAGTGGAAGACTCCAGGGTGTCGTAACCCAAACAACTGCTGCTTCTTCTAAAGGAAGCTCTCTAATCAACTAAGGGACTTTTTAAAGCCCCTACCCGTTAGGGTGGGGTAGTTGACTTGAACCGTGAGAGTCGTTCTTTAAAAATTTTATATCTAATTACGCGCCCGTTTATTTGCCTGTTGATCTTTTTGTTTTAGTCTGGTTATTATAGAATATAATAGTACTTTAAAAAAATAGTTGTAAATAACTTTAGCTGTAAAGCATATTTGTGTAAGGTTGTACAGCAATGAATATTTGTATAGCAACGGACTTATTCCCCCCAGAAGGAGGAGGTAGTGAGCTTAGCACTTATTTTTTGGCTAAAGGTCTTGCCAAACGAGGTCATAATATTTTAGTCGTCATGCCGCATTTTGGTCGAAAAACTGTATATGAAGAGCATAAATGGTTTAAAATCATCCGTTTTCGATATCTTCGAGCGTCAAATGTGGCTTTTTTAAGAAATGTTGTACAAAATGAGTTGCTTTACCTTTATATGGCACAGATGCTCAAAAAAATTATAAAAACTTACAAAATAGAACTTGTTCACGCTCAAAATATCCTAACAGTTCCCCCATCTATCATTGCTGCCAAAAAAACTGACATTCCCGTAATAGCCCATATTCGTGATTATTGGCCAATTTGTTTTAGGAGATCATTCATCCGTCCTAATGGCAGTGTTTGCGACAGTTGTAATTCTAAAAATTTAATTAACTGTATTCGCCTAGAAGGTCAACTTTCCTCGTTTTTCATGCCTGTAAGTATTCCTTATGTTTTTGCTAATATGAGTCTTAAACAATCACTTTTGAACCGAGCGGATCATATAATTGCAATTAGTGAGGCAGTACGTGCACTGCTTTTGACAAGGCCGCCTATAGCTATATTAAAATATTTCTCGTGTTTGTCTCCACAGAAAATCTCTACGATTCCAAATATTATGTCTATACCTTCAAAGAAACTTACTCAACATGAATTACTCGGAATGCGTCACAATTACAAGTTAGATGAAAACGATATGCTTGTTTTATATATAGGCCAATTGACTTATGGGAAGGGCGTTCTTATTCTTATTAAAGCATTTGAGCGATTATTGCTAAAGAATACTTCATTAAAACTCATTATTCTGGGAAAAGGTCCATTAGCCAGTCGTCTTAAAAAAATTGAAAGTCGTTTTGGCGATCACTTACGATATTATGGATTTTTACCATATAAAGAAGTCCTGAAATTCTATCAAATGGCTGATATCGTTGTAGTTCCTTCAATTTGGCCTGAAGCGCTAGGTCGCGTTAATCTTGAGGCTATGGCACTAGGAAAGCCAGTCATTGCGACTAATGTAGGTGGTATACCTGAAATTATTGCTCACGAAAAAGATGGCATATTAATTGAACCTGGTGATCCTAATGAGATAGAAAGTGCACTTCACAGATTAATAAACGACTCAGACCTCAGATCACGTCTAGGATTAGAAGCAAGAAAAACAATAGAGAAACGATATAATGAAGCAATTATTTGTGATCAGACAATCTCTCTATATAAGAAGATTATTCACAATTTCAGAGGCTAAACAGTTTTTATTAGATATTATCAAGTGTAATTCCCAGGATTATCACATTTACAAAAAAGGCTGTACCGCAATGAATATTTGTATAGTTACAGATTTATTTCCCCCCGAAGGAGGAGGTAGTGAACGAAGCACTTATTTTTTAGCGAAAGGACTCGCCAAAAGAGGACATAATATTTTAGTCGTCATGCCGCATTTCGGTCAAAAAACTATATATGAAGAGGATAAATGGTTCAAAATCATCCGTCTTCAATATCTTCGTGCACCAGATGTGCCTTTAGTCAGAAATATTATAAAAAATGAGTTATTTTACTTTTACATAGCAAAAAAGCTTAAAAAGATTATAATAGATCAAAAAATTGATCTTATCCATGCGCAAAATATTCTCACGATACCTCCTTCTATTATTGCTGGTAGAAAAACAAAAACACCTGTGATTGGTACTATTCGTGATTATTGGCCTATCTGTTTTAGAAGATCATTTATTCAACCTAATGGCAACGTATGCACTGGTTGTACTTTTAATAATTTAATCAACTGTATCCATCTTGAAGGGATGCTTTCTTCTTTTTCTATGCCTATAGTCATTCCGTATATTTATGCAAATCTGAGCATCAAACAGTTCCTGTTAAACCGGGCTGATCATATAATCGCAGTTAGTGCTGCAGTGCGCAAGCATCTTTTAACAAGACAGCCATCTGATAGATCCCATCGTTTTTCACATTTACTATCACAAAAGATCTCTGTGATTCCTAATATAATGCCTGTACCTCCAAAGACCCTTACACAATCTGAACTGCTGTCAATGCGTTATAGTTACAAGTTTGATAAAAACGACATACTCGTTTTATATGCAGGACAATTGACCTATGGGAAAGGCATTCTTACACTTATTCAAGCGATTAAGCGATCATTACAAAAAAACACATCAATAAAACTTGCCATTCTGGGAAAAGGTCCGTTGGTAGATCACATTAAAGAGATAAATAATAGTATTAGCGACCAATTACGATACTATGGATTCTTGCCATATGATAAAGTCCTAAAATTCTATCAAATGGCAGATATTGTTGTATCTCCATCGATTTGGCCAGAACCTTTGAGTCGTGTTATTATTGAGGCTATGGCGCTAGGAAGGCCAGTTATCGCTAGTAACACGGGTGGTACCCCTGAAATCATTATTCATGAAAAAAATGGGATATTAATTAAACCCGGTGATCCCATTGAGATTGAAAATGCACTTAACAGATTAGTAAATGATCCAGATCTTAGATCTCGTATCGGATGGGAGGGACAAAAAACAGTAGAGAAGCAGTACAACGAAACAATTATTTGTGACAAGATACTCTCACTATACAATAGAGTACTTAGCAAATTCTGAATTTTATGGTTTCTGAGAATCTGACACGAAGATTTTTAATTATCACAATTCTTTTGCGCTTGAAGATTAGAAAAAAATTTGAAGCATGTTCAGACATTAATTGCGCGTGAGATCTTATGGCTGCTACAAGCAAAATGATCAAGGGCTATTCATACGTTTCTTTGGATAATCTTGCTTTTTATATTCTAGGCTTTGCATACTGGCTATTGACTGCTTGGTTTCTTACACCCGATCAGTTAGGCTTAGTTGCCTTTGCAATTTCTACAGTGGGATTTGGACAAGTATTCTCTGATTTACGTCTTGGTTTGATTCTTAGGCGATATATTGCGGAATTTAGTGCGTTAGGTGAAGAAAATAAAATCAGAGCGTGTTTTAAATTTATTTTAAAAATTAGATTTGCAATAGCGACGATTTTTTGTGTCTTCTTTATTCTTTTAGCAGATTATATTGCCATTTTCTTTCAGAATCCAGGATATGCGCTTGCATTGAGAATTGCTGCACTTAGTATTCTATTCGGAGCATTTACCGATATTGTGATGTCGGTATTGGAAGGATTACAAGAATTTAAAAAAGAATTATTCTTTACGATCTTTAGAAGAAGCGCGTTGATTCTCTTTTTTATTCTGTTTGTGATAATTAGTGGCCTTGGCGCTATTGGTGCACTACTTGGATTTTCTTTAGCGCCACTCATTGTTGGTATACTCTTTCTATTTCTAATCTTTAGAAAATTTGAAAAAAAAGGCGAATCAGATAAAGTCAAACTTGATTTTAGTAGGATTCTTAAATACTCTAAGTGGATGGTAATTTCCTCAATTACATTTTATCTCTATATGAACATTAATTTCTTAATCCTCACTTACTTCTTTGATTTAAGCACTGTCAGTTATTACAAAGTAGCAACTGCCACTCTTGATAACGTTCTCGGCTATATTAACGTTTCAGGAAGAGTCTTAGAACCAATGCAAACAAGTTTTTTTGTAGCAAACAAGAAAAATGCAAGTTTTGGGAAATTGGAGAAAACTTATTTTGAGAGTACAAAATATGCCTTTCTTGCTTCACTTCCAATAATTGCCTTCACATTTCTGCTTGCAGATTCAGTGATCTCTCTGCTATATCCCCCCGCTTATTCTTCTGCAGTCATTTTTTTGCTAATTCTCTCTTTTGGATACGTTGGACGTGCAGTAACAATTGGTATGCGATCAACTTTTGCAGCGATTGAAAGACCTGACTGGATTGCAAAATATTACGGTATTATGACTTTAATAAACACAGTAATTGCGCTCGGTTTAATGCCGTTCTTTCAAGAAATTGCAGTCGCGATCGCATTTTCGATTGGAAGTTGCGTTGGCGTTTTATATAGTATCTCAAAAATCAAATCTTTTCTTAAAACTCCGTTTCCTTCATCACCTGTCTTTAAATATTCATTAGCAAGCATTTTCTTCTTTGTAGTGTGCTATGGGGTTTTAAGATCGCTCTCCTCGTTTTTAGCCATTAATTTCATTCTTATTATCGTTATCTTTACATTGGGAATCGTACTCTACATTCCCTCAGTAATCTTTCTTGGCGGTATCCAAAACGAAGATTTAAATCGTTTGAAGCTATTTATAGAAAAACTCCCTCTTCTTAAGAAACCTTTTATGTTCTTCTATAATTTCGCATGTGTCCTTATTAGATTTAAAGAAAAGATATTAACTAAACGCTGAGGAATTCCTTTGAAGATAGGCATTCTCCACCGCTCTCTTCACACAACTCGTGGCGCAGAAAAAATGGTTATTGATTTATGTCTGGGTTTAAAAAAAAGAGGTCTTGATATTACTGTGATCGCCCAGAATATTGAACCAAATATCAAGAAAATGTTTTCACATGCAGGCATTCATTTTTTCGATATTACTGGAACTCCTGTAGGCATTAAATACTGGTTTTCTATCAATAATGTTGTCAAGAAATTCATAAACTATATTCCATCTGATTTAGATCTCATCAATGCTCATAATTTTCCGTCTTATATCGCAGGACACCAATACACTCAGTCACAGAATAAACCTCTAATCTGTTATATTCATGAGCCTCCACGATTTTTCTATGATAGAAATTATTTTAGAGAGGCTAGTTGGTCTTTCAAATTTTTCTTCGGAACTATTCGGCATCTTTACATACATTCTGATCAAAAAGCAATAAAATATGCAGATTTAGTTTTAGCGAACAGTGGTTTTACAAAATCTAAAATTGACGAAATTTATGCTAAAAATGCACAGGTTGTATATCCTGGTATAGATGTAAAAAAATTTAGTATCCGTAATGAGGGGCAAGCTTATAGAGAACAACGTTTTCCAGATGCGGATGCTGTGATTCTTACAGTATCTCGATTATCGCCTGTGAAGAACATCTTTATGTTAATCCGGTCCTTTAATTATGTATACAAAAAAGCACCTTCTTGTAGATTAGTTATCATCGGACGCGGACCAGAAAAAAACCGCCTAATTAAATTGAGTAAATCCCTCCATCTAGACAATGCTATTCTTTTTGTTGAAAATGTACCAGAAAAAGAAATGCCAGTGTATTATTCTATGGCTGACATTGTAGCATATCCTCCTCTTATGGAACCTTGGGGCTTAGTTCCGATAGAAGCAATGGCTTGTGAAACGCCTGTAGTCGCCTCAAATGAGGGAGGTCCACTTGAATCCGTAGTTCACGAGAAGACTGGTCTTTTAGCAAACCCAAGAGATCCAGTCGCCTTTTCTAAAGCCCTTCTCAGATTAGTAAATGATGAAGAACTACGATATAAAATGGGTAGAGAAGGAAGGTCCTTAATAGAAGCAAATTTTTCCTTAGATGTGATGATTGATAATTTTCTTTCTATCTGTCGGTCTGTCCTCTAATTCTTAATCGACAACTCTAAAAAAAGTCTAGTTAAACCTTTAAGAGCCATTTGCGTTCTGAAAATGGTTCTCAAGTTCTTCTCTTAAATTTTCACAACACTCATCTAACAAGACGTTTGCAAATTTTTGTTGTGTCTGGACTAAATCATCACGACACTGTGCTGATAAAGTTTTTCCCCGATAACGTCTTAAAAGATTAACTATGTCAGGGTCTTTAAACGTTGCGCTCACTATCAAACCGTCAATTTCGGACGCAGCAGCAAACTTTTCGCAAACAAAGTCCCATTTTGAGATTTTTTCTTCCGGCGTAGCAGACATAAATTATGTCTCCCTGTGATATTGTTTCACAGTCTTACTGTGTTTGTGAGCACATAACTATAAATATGTTTTCCAATAGGGGCAATGCGCTCACGTGTTTTTGCAATAAGGCGCGAAACGATTTTGTTGAAAGTGAAATCCACAAAGATAAAACATACCCTGCTGAAAATCTGCTCTTAAAATTAACTTAGTCTCTGTCATTAGACAAATGAACTCCATTCAAGTCAAGTCGACAAAATTTTTAGACGCTCTGCAACTTTTTTTGGACCGGCTATTGCGATATATGGACCAAGTTTAGGACCGCTTTCTGTTCCAAGGAGAATGCGGTAAAGTAATCGAAAGAAATTCCGAGGTTTCAACGAGTTGTTTCTTGCCGTCTCAAAAATGGTTTGTTGTATCACTTCGCCACTTTCATTTTGCTCCAGTATGGGTATGAGATCTCTTATTGCATTTTTTTCATCTGGTGACAGTTCCACTGGTTCAACTTCAATTTCTTTGAAATCTTCCACCCAATTTTTTGTGAATTGAATACGTTCTTCTAGGCCGTTTGTATTTTCGTCTTTTAGATAGCCCAATTCTTCTAATTTCGTTATAAAAAACTCGTTGATAGCTGTTTCGGGCGCAACAGATATAATATTCACTGATAAGTGATACGGGACATGTTTCGGGATACTTTCTGGTGGTTTCAGTAAATTTGTATACTCATAAAGCGCAACATTCTTTATTCTCTTTGCCTCGTTTTTTTCTTTCCTCACTTCAAAGTAGATGTCTTCTAGATAATCGTATTCGTCCATGAGTTTTGGAATATCTTCAATGCCTACCGATCTCGTTCCTTGAAACCGCTTGAGCATTAATAACATCAAAGATTTACATGAACCATAGTGAAGCCATACTTGTGGTGTAAGAACGTTTCCAAGAGATTTTGAAATCTTTGTTCCGCCCTTGTCAAGGAACATTTCGTAGCGTTCATGATATGGTGGTGCAGTTTGCAGAATTTCTCTCTGAATCTGATCATTTACAACAACAGAATCATGGATGTCTTTTCCATAAGCCTCAAAATCGATTCCTAGAGCATCCCAACGCGCAGCGAACTCAACCTTCCAATTTAATTTACCTTGATCTGTAGTATAGTCTGCGAGTCCTTCATGATTACATCCTTCAACGAATTTACCACGAATTTCCATTCCAGTACATTTATAAAACACAGAATGCGTTTCTGGATGAAATTCTAGGGCGTGAGTAGTATACATCTTACCGCAATTCTCACAAATTGCATAATACGGCAGGACTTCGGTATATTTCTCCTGACCTGTTAATTCTTTTACAATTTCACCAACTTTGTCTGCATTTGCCAGAATTAACTCAATCTGCTTCGTAAATGCTCCTTTTTTATACATCTCCCGAGCTGAAAGGGATGTAAACTCGACGCCACAAGTATCCAATGCATCAATCAACAAAGAACTCATGTGAACCCCATAACTGTCATGGCATTTGAATGGGTCAGGAATATCTGTTACAGTCACGCCAATGTATTTTTTCAGTTCATCTGCGTTTGGCATTCCAGCGGGAACTTTGCGAAGCCCATCCATATCATCTGAATACGCAATGAATTCAGATTTGTATCCCGCGTCTTCAGCTGCCAGTTTTATAACAAAACCTCGAGCAGCATCGGAAAAACTTCCTATATGAGGAAATCCCGAAGCACCCAGCCCGCTCTCGGTGCGAAATAGCTCTGTTTTTTTACCCATTCGCTCTTTATATACTAAAGCATCAGCTGCAAGTTTGTCTATCCATGAACCTCTGCCAATTATTTTCATTCTTATTCCTCAAGGTAATTGAACGCTTTCTGTAATCAACACTTTTTAGTTGTATATGGAGTTTACAACACTTTTGAGTCTAACTCTCGACAAAATAGGATGGTTGGTTTTTTATGAATAATTATTAGTTTGAATACTCTTATCTCTGTGTTATTAAAAACACACTGTATTTTTAGTAGTTTTTCATAACAACTCCTTCTGCTTTTAGCATTAATTTCTTAAACTAATATTCTATAGTGCAATTGATAACATAATTCTGCTTAACAAACGGAGTTTCAAAATAAAATGAGTCCCAATAATGAATTTTCTGAAGCAGATGAATGCAAAGATGAAAGCACATCCTGTGCCTGCAATGATTCAACATATGGTGAGTCCCATAATCATGCGTATGAAGACTCTTCTTGTGAACACGACCATGAGCATGATCATAAACACGAAGTTGAAGAAGAAGAGCAGTTTGAAGAGTTGTATGGGACATCAGGTACGAAGAAATTGACGTTCAATTTGAGCGGGATGGACTGCGCCAATTGCGCTTTATCTTTACAGAAGGCATTAAGTAACGTTGATGGCGTGAATAAGGCAATTGTGAGTTTTGGTCCAAGGACAACAAACCTATTATTTGATGGAGAAAAAGAAACCTTCAAACGTGTGGAAAAGAGGATTAAGGAGTTAGGGTTCGGACTCGAAGGAGAGCGTGTGATACTCAATTTGGAATCTTTAACCTCAAAATCGCTCGGAAAGAAGTTAGACCAAGAATTAAGCGATATTAGAGGCATTCTATATGCAGATGTTTCATTTAAGCAAAGTACTATTACTCTCATCTATAATCCGTCAGACATTAACCTGCTGAAAATTAAATCAGAAATCCAAAAATTAGGCGTAATTATTGCTGGTGAGAAAAAAATAGCGAAGATTTCTAAACAAAAAATAAAGTTGCTTCAGACCGCCGTTACCGGAACACTTTTTGCATTAGGTTGGGCAACTGGATGGATTTTTAACACGTATGGCACCACGTCTTTATTTTTATCGTCAATAGTATTTCTATTGTCTGCAGTAGTTATTGGAGGCTATTCTACTGTACTCAAAGCTTTTTACTCACTTCGATCAAAAGTCTTAGATGTTAATACTTTAGTAACTATCGCCATTATTGGTGCGATTATAATCGGAGAATACTGGGAAGCCAGTGCGGTTGTTTTTCTCTTCTTATTTGGTTCGTTGCTTGAAAGTTATTCCATGGAAAAAACACGTAATGCCATCAGTGAATTGATTGATCTTAAACCAAAAGTTGCTATAGTACGTAGATATGAAACAGAGGTCGAAGTTTTTGCGGATGAGGTTAAAAAAGGAGAAATTGCCATTGTCAAGGCTGGAGAAAAAATTCCAGTTGATGGTGTGGTTATTAAAGGTGGTTCTACAGCCGTTAATCAATCATCTGTCACTGGTGAATCCATTCCCGTTGAAAAAATGGTAGGCGATGAGGTTTTTAGCGGCACGATCAACACTGATGGGTATATTGAGATAGAAACAACAAAAACAGGTGAAGATACAACATTATCAAAAATTATCAAGATGGTTGAAAAAGCACAAACTGAGAAAGCCCCACTTCAGACATTTGCTGAAAAATTTGACAAATATTATGTGCCGGCTGTGATTTTAGTTGCCTTAGTTAACTTCTTGATCACGCAAAATCTTCTTGTTACACTCACTTTGTTAGTAGTTGCATGTCCCTGTGCTCTCGTTATATCTACACCTGTGGCAATAGTGAGTGGAATTGGTAATGCTGCAAGAAAAGGTGTATTGATCAAGGGAGGACGTACTTTAGAAACGCTAGGAAAACTTGAAGCTATTGCATTCGATAAAACAGGTACTATTACTCAAGCAAAAATAAAGGTATTTGAAGTCGAAAGCTTTCACGATGACATCTCAATAAAAGAACTCTTATACTGGGCGGGTATAGGCGAGAAGATGGCAGAACATCAAATTGGTAAAGCTATTGTGGAACATGTCCAAGCAGAAAATATTACCATCCCAGAAGATGCTCCTGATAAACTATCTGTAGTTAGTGGCATCGGAGTTACAGCTGAATACAAAGGCAGAAAAGTAATAATGGGCAAAAGGAAACTCCTTGAAGATAATGGACTTATTTTTTTAAAGGATGTTGAGAAGTATCTTCAAAAGTCTGAAAGCAAAGGATATACTGTTATTCCTATTGGAGTAGATGATCGCATTATTGGTGCTATTTCTGTTGCAGATCTATTGAAACCAGAAGCACCAGAAGCGCTTGGGAAACTGAAAAGGGTCGGCATTAAGAAGATTGTAATGTTAACAGGCGACAACGAAACAACTGCAGAAACTATTGCGAAGTGTATGGAGGTTCCCTTTAAGGCGAACTTACTTCCTGAAGACAAAGTTGCTTATGTGAAACAACTACGTGAAGAGGGTCGTGTAGTTGGAATGGTTGGCGACGGAATTAATGATGCTCCTGCTCTTGCTGCAGCCGATATAGGTATAGCAATGGGGGCGGCAGGTACAGATGTTGCCATTGAAACAGCCGATATCGCATTAATGTCAGATGACGTTTCCAAAGTTCCCTATGCAATTGGCCTGTCCAAGAAAACTAACGCAATTATACGTCAGAATATTGCATTCGCTCTGGTGATCGTTTTTGTCCTGCTAATCGCAACTCTCTTCGGTTTTCTAGAATTGAGTTCAGGAATACTTGGACATGAGGCAAGTGCACTTCTTGTTATTCTGAATGGGATGCGCTTATTACGATACAAATAATTCTTCTTCAACTGTTTTACCTGATAACTCTCTCCTATCCTCTACAGATAGATTTAATAAAAACCTCTCACAGCATTATTTTTCTAAGGCATTTCTGCTGCCATCATAAAGCTGTAATTAATTTAAAAATGCTTTACGATCTCCTAGAAGATTTCATATTAATATAATAGCGCGCGCTATCAGGAGGTATTAACTTGAGTATAGTCACGCTTGGTTTTGCTTTGCTTGCTACATTAATTGTTAGTGCAGTTGCATTTATTGGAATTTTTTTCATTTCTCTTTTTGAAAAAGTAGAAACATTTAACAAACTTCTGCTCGCTCTTGTGGGATTATCTTCTGGTGTACTGTTCGGAGGAGCATTTCTTCATCTGTTCCCGGAAGCCATTGAAGAAGTAGGTGAAGAAATCGTTCCTATATCGATCGCCCTCCTTTCTGCTATTGTACTGTTTTTTGTCTTAGAAAAATTCGTAGCTTGGCGGCATTGTCACAGAGGGCATTGCGATCATCATACTTTCACCTACATGAACTTACTTGGGGATGGAGTACATAATTTCATTGATGGATTGATTATCATTGCTGCGTTTCTTACAAGTATCTCTCTTGGAACAATAGTGACAGTCGCTATAATATTCCACGAGGTCCCGCAAGAAATATCTGATTTTGCCGTGCTTCTTTACGGCGGATTTGAAAAGACTAAAGCGCTCGCTTTTAATTTCTTAACCGCGATAGTAGCGGTTGCAGGAGCAGTGATAGGATTTCTTCTCTCTACTAGTATAGAACAATTTACGCTATTTCTCCTACCATTTGCTGCAGGGGGATTCGTCTACATTGCCGGCAGCGACCTTCTTCCAGAGCTGCGTAGTAGCAGAACCGAACTCTCAAGCGCATTCATTCAGACGGCTATGATAATATTAGGGATTTTCCTAATGTGGCTTCTCCTCTTCTTAGAATGAACGTGGATGCGAAGATACTACTCTACTATTTTTTAGATACTACGGTGAAAAACTATGTATGAAATTTCAGAAAACACTCATTCTTGGTGAATGTAGTCTCAACGTTCTATTCAAATCTAAATGTTTCTGTTTTAAGCGGCGTTTATAAAACAAAATATACTTTATACTGTGATGGTCCTTACATAAACTGAAAACAAGGATTTTTTGGCAGCCTAATACAAGTAATCCTCAAAATTTCCATCTTTAATTTCGTCCTTTACCTTAAAAAACGTTACACTGTTGTCGATGCTGTCTGTGATCTTATACTGTTACTACCTTTCTCGTAAAAATGAGGCGATCAAAAAATGGGCAATTCTAGATTGATTCTAGGAAAGAACTCGCCAGTAAATAGCAATGAGGAAGATGAAGAAGAGTCCACATGCTTAAGAATATCGCTTGGCGGAACTAGTGTGTGGTCATATGAATGCAAATTGAATAAGGATGCCTTGACAGACCAGAATTACATTGATCTAGTAAAAGTTACTGGTTTGTACGTTAGTGGCGCGGGATCGTTTCTTAGAGAGTTAAGGGTGAAGAAACAGTTGCGACTAAAAGACATTGCAGAACTTGTCGACGTTACACCCACTGATGTGCGTGCATGGGAGAAAAATAGGAAAAGGATGTCTCTGCGAGTGCTGGTCAAAATCGCTGAAAATTTCGATATTTCCAGAGATACAATTTATTCGATGATAGAAAATGGCGAAATTAAAACCAAATTACCTTTAGCGCTCATAAGATTCGATAAAATACGTGGTATTGTCCCCTTTCTATTGCCGTGCGATGGTAGTAATCCAAGTGTGTATTTAAAGAAATGCACGGATGAAACATTGAAAAAAGTGGAAGATACACTAAATTTCAAATTATCCTTTCGTTCAAGAAGGAAGAATTCCAATCGAGCGGTAATTTACTCATGGTTGTTTAATAGATACCTTAAAACGTTTTTCAGTTACAGTAAATTTCCTAAGATAACTCCTCCACTTACAAATGAAGTGGAGATCTGGAGCAACGATGGCGTTGACCTAAGGTATGCAGTTATACTGCCCCTACTGCAGACTGAAGGTTGTATATCTACCCAACATCCTGTAATTGGTTTCTGGGGCAACAATAGAAGACTACACGATCTCTTTGTTGATGCAATGTACTTTCAATATGGTTTTCTTTCCACGAGTTATTTTCGATATAACAAAGACAGTTATGTTACTGAATATACACAAAAAAGTGAAAAGGCAGAAAAAATTAAAAATGAATTACTGACGATTTGCGGGAATACTAAAACTAGTCCAAATTATAGGCAAACAATTGAAGACTATTTAAAGGAACCTCAACCACATCTCAAGTATTTAAGAAATAATACTGAAGCTCAGATTGCATTGAGAATTTGGGCTTCTGCAGAAGGCTGTATATCAATACATCGAAACAAAACATTTGTTTACCCTATTTTGAATATATCTTGTGCACACCCAATACTTATAGACCAATTAAAAAAAATCTCAAAGAAATTCCAAATGAATTTCAGCATTCAGAGATCGAAAACAAAATGGTCTGGATTCACTGGATTGTCTAGTATGTCGATAAAAAACACCTTAAATTTTCTTAGAATTGGAGGATTCATAAAAAGGGTAGATATATCTTCGCACAGCAAGTATCATAAGGATATTGCAAAAGACATATTGACGCTTGGAATTCTAGAATTCAAGAAACGCGAAAAAATAAAGTCTCATCTCAGAAAACTTTCAATAAAAAAGGTACATTACGAAATCAATGAAATCATTAAAAATAATGAACATAATTCAGCAGACTATTATATTGAGTATTTCTCTTAAGAAGCAGTTTTTTAATAGTCCCAAGACGATATTCTTTTATGGAATTATCTTGCCTTTTTTTGTACGAGGTGCAAGCCAATCAATTAATTCTTCGGGGTTATTTGTACTGATCTCTATTTCTATCGGTCCAAGCGGTGATTCTTTTGTAAATTCACCTACAAAAGTAGGGTTTCCAACAAAGGCGGCCTGTTTATTTAAATAAAAATATATCTGATTGCCACTAATTCCTCTTCTGAGCGTTCTCCTTGCTGCACCTAAAATTCTCTTTTCTCGAAAAAGCGTATGTAATTTCTGCAGGGCGTTTTGCCCTTCTCCAATCGCGATGATTTCTGAATGATCATCAACTTCTTCGACATGGACATTTTCGGTGTCTACGTTTACCATATTCAAAAGTGAGATTTTTACTTTTTCAACACTTTCCGTCGGCAAAATTGGTGCTCGTGCAGTTATTTTTACTTCAACTTCAATGTTCATTTTATAAGACACTCTTTAAAAACTTATTAACTTCTGCTTGCAAATCTTCTTTAGTGCCCTCATTTAATAATATATAATCTGCTAAAGCAATTACTGAGCCAATACCCACTTTTAGCTCTGTTAGATCCCTCTTATCGAACATTTCTCTGTTTTTTGGATCGTCTGATCTACCTCTTTGTTTCAACCTATTAAAACGTGTGGAAGGTGATGCATGAATTGCAATTAACAGAAAGTTAAGATGTTTTCTAAAGGTAACTAATTCCTCGATGCCTCTTAGTCCCTCTATAATTGTCCATTCATATTTTTCCTCGTTTTCTTTTAGTTTTTCTATACATCTTCTTGCCACTATGTCATTTCCTTCTCTTTCACGAATAGTGAGCATAATCCTTCTCACGTTATTTGGAGTTGGCTCTAACCCTTCCTTCATCACTTCCTCTCGAATGACATCCCCCATGACAATATAAAAGGAGTTTAATTTTTCTTTAAGAATTTGTGACATAACGCTCTTTCCACTTCCAGGCATTCCAACAGTTCCTATAACTTTCATTTGTGACACCTCAATGAGACGCCGTCTTTTAGGGCAGAGTAGTTTACTTGTCTCTTCTCTAGAAAATACTATGAAATAGGCTCTACTGAATTACTATAAAAAACTTCCAATTTCTTTTTTAAAAGAATTAAATAAAAAATAGGTTTAATCACAAACGTTTGTATTTCTTGAGTTCAAGAAAATATTCTTCTAAGTGTTTCATGCTTGCTTTCTTTTTTAATAAGAGAAAGGGTCTCATAGATTTGTTTACTAGTTATTCGATCATTAGATTTTACTAAAGTTTGATGAAGTGTACTTTTCAGTAGTTTTTCTTTTAAGTCACGTCCACTGAAACCCTCTGTGTCAACAGCCAACTTCTGAATGTTCACGTCAATTGGCAATGGCAATTTGCTGATGTACATCTCCAAGATTTTTATTCGGTCTTCTAAAGAAGGTAAATTGAATTCAATTTCATCTTCAAATCGGCTTCTTATTGCGCGATCAAGGAGCTTAGGTGCATTTGTTGATCCGATGGTCACAACTCCCTTATTTTCTGTAATTCCATCCATTTGTTGCAAAAGGGCGGTCACAACCTCACTTACGTCTCCTCGAATGTTTTGAAAACTTCGGTCAAGCCCAATTGCATCCAATTCATCAAGGAAGATTATACAGGGAGCATGTTCTCTTGCTTCTTTGAATAAATTAGAAATTCTTCGACTGGCATCGCCTACATGAACCCCAATTAGTTCTGTGGATGATATTGCAAATATACCGGAATTTGTCTCAGATGCAAGTGCTCTTGCCACCATCGTCTTCCCTGTCCCTGGATGGCCATAAAACAAGACACTTCGAGGAGCCCATTCTGAAAAACGATCTGGATCTTTTAAATAGTTTTTAATTATTTTACATTTTTCTTTCGCTTGTTGATGACCAACAATATCATCAAAAGCAACTTTTGGTATTTCTTGATGTATATATGACGTTTTCTTTGGCTTAGATTCTAATAAAATCTCAGTCTGGGCACCGATTACTCCACCTTTCTTCGGTTCACATCTCTTTACTTCGAATGCAAAATCAGGGAACATAAACTGATCAAATAGAAAGTCGCCTTCGTTCACTTGAAATCCTGCCCACTGTTCCTTTGCATATGCTCCAAAGAGCCTAGGATTATCTGCAGTAACTTCAAGATTCGATGACTTTTCATCAACAAGCAGTCGTAAAGGATAGCCAACTGGCTGGATTTGTATCAGATTAAGTTGTGTCTTTGGTGTCCATTTAGTTTTCTTCTTATCAGTTAAATCCTCGGTCGGAGCTGAGGAAACGTGCCAGAGTTTTGTTTTTTTCATAGATTCAAAACCTCTTTCTTATTCCACGTTGTATTCGCTTCTGCGCGCAATTTCAAACTTCTGTGTAACTACTTCAAGACCTATTTACAAGGGACCCATTTTTCAATGTATTGTTAGATACTTAATCTTTGTTAGTGAATCATCGTGTCTTTTCCTAAGAAATATGATCACGAATACCAGTAAAATTTGTATAAAATAGTAGATGCTTATAATAAAATTGATAACAAGTGCGCGTAATAGAGATGTTTATATATAACCCATTCGCAAGAAGCACCCCCAACGAGTTGGGGGGGACGATTTGCGGTATAGTTTTTTACTTGTACAAAAGTCTCCCCATGCTTAAATAGCTGAGAGCTGCTATCTATCTATGGTCACGAACAACAGTCAAAGTACGCAATAAGAAGAAAACCATTCACTACAAAAATGATCGCAGCGTTTGAACATGAGATTAGTCTATGGTTGCACTCAACATCCTCAGAAAAGTAATCGGCGATGGTTTCATCCGAAAACTAGTCGATAGGGGCTGCTGGTTTCAGCCTGTGCGAATAAGGGACTTGTTCCACACTTCGTACCAACAATTTGTAATACATTCTTGTACTAAATTAGTACAAGTTTGATAAAATTGATAACCTAGTTACTACTTCAAGTAGAAAATAGCAAAGCTAAAGCACCATAAATAAAAATAGACAAATTTACACACATAAAACGTGCTTTGTAATCGGACTAATCAACTGGTGCTGACATATAAATAAT
>JAECRW010000235.1 GCA_016294985.1 Candidatus Sifarchaeum marinoarchaea
TTAATGTGCTACTTGTCTCTCTTAGTGAAAAGACGATGGATATCCCGCGTTATGGTAATATAAATGCTAATGCAAACTTCTCTGTAGTCGCAACTCAAAATCCTTTAGATGATATTGGTGTCTCACGTATCAGTAGAGGTGTCCTCGACAGGTTTGTTAGCCTGAGAATGGTGTATCAGCCGAAAGAAGAGGAATTACAAATTGTTAGGGATAATACAGATTGTGATGACGATTGGTTAATTGATTTGGCTGTTGAAATCATACGAAGAAGTCGAAAACACCCAGAACTCAAGGCCGGATCAAGCGTGAGAGGAGCAATTGACTTTATTCAACTTATTATGAAGGGCCCACGTGCACAAGAATACACTTTTGAAGATCTATTAGATGCAGCTATTGTTGCTTTACGCTTAAAAATTTGGCCAGCTCCTACAACAGATAAGACTGAAGAAGAAATAATATATGAGATACTAGCTTCAATCTTTGAAGAATTGCAAAGTGAAATAGAACCAGAACAATCAGGAGAAGGCGAGGAAAAACAAGAAGACACGAGTGAAGAAGACGAAGAAGATATTGAAAAGGAACTATTTCCAGAGACAAGAGAACAAGCAAACGATGATGAAGAAAGTCTTGAGGAGACAAAAGAGATCACTTTTTCAACACCCGAGGAGACAGGAGAGGCCCCATATTCCCTCCCTCTTGATCGGGGAACTGAAATAGAGTCTCTTGCAGAAAAATTATCTGCTGATGAGGAAGTTGTCGTATCCTTTGATGCGCATCCCACTTATGACTCTCCAACAGGGATTTCTTTTCATAAGAGAGAACCACGGGAATACATGAAACAGCTAGCTAAAGTATTATCGATGCAAATTGCGATAAAACGTGCACTTAGGGCTACCCCTTTTGGAAGACGTGAAGGACGCTTAAGACCTCACAAGTTCAGTGGAGTAGTAGATGAACTGGATATCGATCGTACGATTGAAAATTTGGTTCAAGAAATCTATCCAAAAGAAGAGGATTGGGTTGTTAGGGAACGAGAAAAGACTAGCAGGGGAGCCGTACTTCTCGTTGATTCCTCAGAGAGCATGAGAGGAGAAAAAATTGAGATCGCAACTTTAATTGCCTCGGTGCTTTCTTATGTGATGAACCGCAAAAATGACAGCTTTGGTGTTATCGCTTATAATATCGATCAGTATTTGCTTAAAAGACTCAATCAACAAAAGCAAATTGATGCAGTTGTAACGGATATTGTCTCACTTCGCCACACTATGTTGACTGACATACGAGGCGCATTAGAACTCGCTCTTTCCGAATTCGTCCGTGCGAATTCTCCTAAAAAAGTATGTTTTCTCATCTCAGATTGCGTCTGGACGCATGGAAACGACCCAAGAGACGTTGTTAAGTATTTTGATCAGGTTAACATTTTTTATATTCCGCCAGGTAGACCATGGTTTGCAAGACAGCTTGCTAAAAATGGTAAGATTTTAGAAATCAACCATTGGCAAGACGTAGTGAAGCACATAAACGAAATGTTGACAGCTGCATTTTAATGTGGCGTTATAAGCTTTCATTTTTCAAAAATTTCATTTAGATGAATGGCCTTTCCATTCTTTGAGAAGTCGTTTAGTTTTTTGCTGTAAAGAGAGTTTTCTTGACAAGTAATTTTCTGGGAGGGGAGTTAAGGTTACAAATCTATAGGATATCTGCGTTCCGCTATAGTCTCCTCTCTGGCGTAGGATTAGATGAGCATACCGCTTTGCTTTATCAAAAAACTCAGAATCACAATCAAGTCCTTTAACTAGAATCTCCAGCGCTACATCATCTGTCTTTTCTTTTCGTACAGTAATTATAATCGTATCTCCACGCGTTATAATAGACTCTGAGCCCTCACTTGATTCCTTTTTAATTGTCACATTTTCGATTGATGATATATTTCCCTTGTTTATCGCAAAAAGCGGTTGTTCTATGCCTTCGCTTCCATTTACTCTTGTCAACACTTTGATATAGCACTCTTCTGGTGATTTAAGACACTCTACTTTATATTTATCTCTGATTTTTAGCGCTAATTTTATTCCTTGTTTAGTTAGAATATATC
>JAECRW010000065.1 GCA_016294985.1 Candidatus Sifarchaeum marinoarchaea
CGACTAAACTCGCCAGGCATTTTTTCGATCCTTAGTGTAGTGCGGAATGTGTGCCATTCTTCTAACTCAGTCTTTGTAAGGCTCATTACGCCGTCAACCATGTGTTCTAGTGCACGTATGTAATAAGGATCGTGAGCATCGGCATGCACAATAATGATTAATACTCGGTCTGTTTTCTTTTGAGCAGCTACTTGGTGCTGTAAATACGCTATCGGTGCTTTTTCAATGTCACTTGTGACGATCAATGTACTAAAACTATCGACAATGCCGCGAATTTGAATTTGTGGATTGACGTGGAGAAGTGCACTTCTAACGACTTGGTTGACCTCTCGACTGTCAGAAACGTTGCGGATGAAGTACTTATGGTCCGATCTATGCTCTCCCCAACTAAATGGATCTGTGAATGCATCAATATATAGGAGTCTTCGCGTCTCAACAATTATATCAGGATTAACGCCCAGTGCACTCAATAGTCCTGAATAATACTCAAATGGATGTTCTGTAGATACTAAATATCCGTATTCCCCTTTTCTTAAGCCTTCAGTTATGAATTTCATAATAAGGGGCGCAGGTTCTACCCCAACTTCATCCTCAATGAGAATGGTTGATCCTCTAGGAATTCCTCCTCCAAGTGCCAAATCTAATGTAGGAATCCCAAATTTTGCTTTTGGAAGTTTTTTTTGTTCCAATATCTTTCCCCACCTACAAGTTGTCTTATTCTTAATAACAAATCTCAAAGATCGAAAAACCATTATTTTAGAGTTAATTAGTGAATTCTCTTTGTATCATTTCGTTAAATTGCTTCTTATAATACTCCCCTGTCTCCTCATTTATAAGATTTTTTTCTTTCAGTTCAATTAAGCCTTGGCTTAATGCTTCCTTCTTAGTTTCATCTGCAATGAAATTCAACTCTGAAAAAGCATCATTAAGAATTTTGTGTAGTTTCTGATCCCCCTTTATTTTATCGTTGAGCATTCTATTTAGAACGTTAATCTTCTTTTGAATTGGACGTGCCACCGAATTTATTTGTTCTTTAAGAGCTTCTGTGGATCCCAAGTCTATGACAATTGGCAGTCTTACATTAAGCCTTATACTATTTCTGTCGTCTTTTTTTACGTATTTGATAAGAACAAGTGGAACGTACACCAACTTTTTTTCTTTAACCTTTTCAATCCATTCTGGTTGAAACACAAATGACGGCGTCCATTTCTTACTTTGAAGAGTTGATTCCGTAGTATCTAGTGTTTCTCTAATGACTGCTATCTCTTTCAGTAGTTTTTGATTCAAGAGTTTTAATTCTTCCAGTTTTTTTTGTTTTTCAGTTTTTAACTTTTCCACTTTTTCCTTTTCCTTTTCCATTTTTTCAGAGTATTCCTTCTCAAGCTGTTCATTTTTGGTTTCAAATTCTTCATTGAATTTCTCTATTTTTCTCGTAGAGTTTTCATAGGAGTAATTAATCCTCTGAACAATATCTTCAATCTTTTTTGCATCCTTCTTCGCAAACCCAATCATGGTGCCAACTCTTTTCAATATATTTCCCACAACCTTTTCTTCTTTGATTTCTTTAAAGGCGTCTCGTACTTCTACATAAAGACAGCGAAGGACGTTTATATTGGGCTCTAATTCTTCGCGAAGCAGGTTAATCTCTCGATTTATTTTCTCTTGCTTTTCTTCGTTTAATTGATGGATTTTATTTTCCATCGTTGCTGTATATTCACTGATTTTTTGGTTCACAGTTGTAGTCATTTGATTAATCTGCACATCATAATTCTCTTCTTGTATTTTGCTCGTCTTGTCAATATCTTCAACCCAATTAGTGTTACTAGTTAAAACTTCTTGTTTTAGCTCCGTAAACTCTTGAAGGTTTTTTTCTATTGAAGATAGGCGGGTGCTAAGTTCTTTAGTATATTCTGTTGCAGCGTTTTGTGAAATTATAGGCGTGAGAGGTATAGCCTCTTTTGTCTCAGGTTTCTTTACAAGTCTGAAAAGGAAGGAAATTAATTCCATTAAATCTTGTTTAAGAAATCCTGTGATCTTCAGTTTTTCTTTTTTTGGCTTTCTTTTCGAAAGTTCTGAGTTAATATCTCTTAGAGTGCTCACATATTTGTCCATCTCGACATTTAGTTTCTTTAAGTCGATATAACTAGGAGGGCTTGTTATCTGAATGTCTGTACTTGAGATTTGTAGGCCCTCAATAAAGTAACCATAGTTTGTGTCGATAACAAATGTCCAAAAAGGCCATCCTATTTTTGTAAGTCCAATTATTTCTTCGTCACTCTTTTTATCCATGTTAGCAGCTATGAATTGAATGGCAAATTCTATTGACTTTGAAATTAGAGGTTCTGCGTCTTTAATAGGTGCTTCTTTTTCGATACCAACAGTCATTAGTACAAAAGGAACGAAATAATGCGTTTCTATTGATTCCATTTTTCGACCTTCTCTTTAGTGATCCTTGATAATTAACTATTTAAGCCTCTATTAGTTTTTATGGAAGATAAATATAAGCTATAACCTGAGGAGATAGACCTTTGACCGAAGAAAAGTTTATTCGATTCTCAGTAAGTCTTTCAGAGGATTTGCTAAATGAATTCGATAAAATTAGACAACTAAGTGGCTTTGAAACTCGATCTGATGCAATTAGGGCCGCAATGAGAGATTTCATTATTAATTACAAACAACTCAAGGAATTGGAAGGTAATCGTGCAGGAACAATTACGATTATACTCGATCATCATGGAGAAGCCGGGGTGATGGATCAATTAACTGATTTAGAACACCATAACAGATCAATCATTACGGCTAATCTCCACATACACTTAGATGAAGAAAATTGCATGAATATACTTGCGGTAAGAGGAGAAATGAAAAAAATAATGGAACTAATCAACGAATTAAATACTTTACCTTTAAAGTACATCAGACCCACGCTAACGGTCCCTGGCGAAGAAATTCCTAAGTAAACTAGCGAGAATGAAGTATATGCAGAGTATGATAAAAGTTGAGAATAATAAAAAAGTGAAAAAATAAAATTTGTCTAATTAGTATTTTCGATATGAAATCTACACGTGTTCCTCGATTGCGTGCAATAGGCGATCACTGAATTTCTTTTTATAGACTATGTATCCTACTATTACAACAACGATAATAACGAGTGTAAGTGTTTCAATGAAATCTATTGTTTGCGCCAAAGTGTCATAAGTTTTTCCAACGATCCAACCAAGTGTAGCTAAAATAAAACAACGTGGAATAGTCCCAAGAAACGTCCATAGTGTAAATTTCTCCCATCTGATACGGCATATACCAAAGATAAATGATATTACTGAAAGTGGAACAACTGGTAGTGCTCTCAGAGTGAAAATAACCTCAGAATGATGTTTTTCAAACCGAGTATTAATTATTTCAACCTCTTCCCAGCTCACTCCGAAGAGCCATTTGTATTTTTGAATCGCTGGGCGTCCACCAAAATATCCAATTCCGTATCCGATATATGATCCCAATGTTGATGCAACAGCGCCTACTAACGCTATTGTGAGAAGCGGAAACATCGCCTCACCAAATCCTATATCTGGGGAGAGCAAAATGAAGCCGGCTCCCATCATAATCAATGGGGAAGGGATTGGAATGATCACGGATTCAATAATTACTCCTAAAAATACTCCTAATAAGCCCAGAGTTCTGATCCACTCAATAATACTAACTGCAAAGTCTTCTCCTAGAATCATTAATCAACCATCCAAGTTCACATTTCAAAAGCAATGAGTCCAACATCTGAACTTATTAAAAATCTTACTCTGCTTTGGATTATAAATTAAAGACTTCTTTTGAAAAGAACTCTTAGCATCAAATTAGCGGTAAAATACCCAAAACTACTGCTATTAAACCTATTATCATGCAAAAGTATGCGAAATTAACTTTTTTGGCAACTGCTAGAAGAATATCCATACTTAACAACCCAAAGACGAAAGCCACGCCAACCATCATTATTAGTACATATACAGAAATACCGGGCAGTTCTGGTACTCCTGATAATGCTAAATCAAAGATAAATGCCCCGAGTACTGCCGGTACGCTAATAAGAAAACTATATTTTAAACTACTTTCTTGCTTAATCTTTCTCCCTAGAAGTGTTGCGACAGTAGTTCCCGATCTGCTTATTCCGGGCAGTATACTCAGCCCTTGGACTAGTCCTAGAAAAATCATTTCCTTGAGTGAAAGATCAGTTGCTGGTCGATATTCACGAATGTTTCTGAAAAAGTATAATATGATTCCTGTAGCAACAAGAAATAGACCAATCATAACAGAAATGATATCTCCATACATCGGTTGAAAAATTTCTCTTAGGAATAAGTAGAGAGGGATTGCTGTTATACCAGTGGCTAAAGTTACAATGATCAAAAACTTTCTTAGATAACTGAATTCAGCCGTTTTCGGAAATAATACATTAAAATATTCTGAGCGGTATTTTAGAAGTGCTGCCCCCATCGTTCCGAGGTGCAACCAAATAATAAGTGATAAGATTGTTGATGATTCAGTAATATTAAACACATGAAGCATTACAAGCGCGATTTGCCCCTCTGAGCTAATAGGTAGCCATTCCAGTAGTCCCTGTAACATTGAGATAAGAAAAAGTTGTAAATAGTTCATCTATTCACTTTCCCGAAACATCTTTTCGTACAAATAATGAAACGCTCAATTTTTCATAACGCTACCGAAATTGTGTGTTTAAGCTATTCTGAAAAACCATTTAGGTAGATATGACAATTTTAATTGTCTTTCTACACTAGTCGTTAGTTTTATAAATGCACTTAGCATTTAGCACTTAGCATCGTACACCACAGAGATCGTATTTATAGGGATCTGGGGGCGTGTTTATCACTTGACATTCAATCCTAATGCAGATTATTCGACTAGCGAAAGGAAAGCATTCGATATAATAAATGACCAAATGAGAGAAGTAGTTCTGGCAGTAAAAGAACTGCGTGTACTTACAGAAGCGTGGGCAATGGGAAATGCACCAGAAATGGAGGAAAGTTATAAGAAATTAAATCAACTTGAGACTTCAGCCGATGAAATTCGAATTTCCTTACTTAGTGAAGTCTCCAAAGCAGGTCCAGGCCTCTTATTGAAGGAAGACATACTTCGATTTTTAGTCATAGACAAAATAGTGGATACTGCAGTGGGTGGTGCGTTCTATATCTCAACCTTAAAGGATTGGCGACCTCCATCAGAACTTTCAGAAAAAATCCTAGAGTTAGTAGATATTTCCATTGCACTGGTAACACACTTGAAATCTGCCATTTATAATGTCATTTCCAATCCAGAAAATGCATTAAACTTTGCCAGAGAAATTGATATCCTTGAAAAACAAGTTGATAAACTCTATAGACCTTTGGTGCTTAATCTTACTGAATTAAATGATGAATTGAAGATAATTATGGGTTTAAGAGAATTCATTCTTAGAGTTGACGAAATCGCAGACATTGGATTAGAAATAGCAGATGCCGTACGAATGTTGGCACTCACTCGTTAACGGATAATTGGATATTAAAACCCCAATATTAGGGGTATTTGTGCTTTCAAATCTACCCATTTTTATCTTTTCCCTGTTGCGCTATTTAACTGGATGGAAGCAGCAGATTCATGTTTTTGGAGGCATTTAAAATGGACGAATCAGATAACCAAATTGAAATTCAAGATGATGAAGAACTCATAACAGACGAAGATCTGGAGGCTGAATTGCTTGAAGACAGAATTATTGTTTGGAATCCAAAAGTTGGCAGTTACTTATACAAAAATGGTTTTTACGGGAAACCTGTAGGAATTCGTAAACCCAAGCATTTCAATTTTACACGTCCTCTTGAGTTGTCATTGATTGAAGCTACTTATCTTTTGTCAGTTGGACGGGATGGGCGTCCTTTGCTGAGAATTAAAAGAGCCATCACCAAGGAAGAACTTACCCCTGAAGGACTAAAACGAATTGGTGAGAAATATTATGATCGATTTACCGAAAAGCTTACTATATATACTGATCTCAGGAATCGCGGTTATGTCGTGAGACCCGGGCTTAAGTTTGGCGCTGATTTTGCGATATACGAGCATGGACCCGGCATCGATCACTCCCCGCTAATTGTTCACGTTCTTTCAAGAGGTGTTGAATTATCACCTATTGAACTAGTGCGTGCTGGCAGATTGGCAACGACTGTGAGGAAAAAATTTACCATTGCCACAATTTTACCAGATGGAACGGCCCGATATTTCATGTTCAGCTGGTTTAAGCCTTAAAAGTATAGAGTATTGCATTCGAAATTTAGATTACAATGCGAGCAATGTTTTATTTGTTCATGCTGAGAAAACTATCACAAAAGAAATATAATTATCGAATTATATTTTTTCTTTAGTAAAATCCATCAGTTTATAAACATATTAACTCTTGTTATATTGCCAATTTGTATTGCATGTGAAGTTAATGCTTATTTAGTTCATATATGGCGAGGTTTGAAAAAATGGGCGAATATATTGACGATTTATTTAAAGATATTCAAACAAGCCCCTCAAAAATCGAGGAAATTGTGCAAGTAATCAACGCTATTCTTGAAAATTTCATTAACGTTGTCTTTAAGGCTGTTGAGAGTATTAGTAACGACGTTGCTGGAATGAAATCAGAGTTAAGACAATCACTTAATAGTCTAAGTACAAAGGTTCAATCGCTCGAAGGCAGAATGTCTTCTACGCTAACAGCACCAACTGGTCCTGCTATGCCTGGTCCTACGACGCCTGGACCCGGAGAACCATTTCTCACTCCACCGCCTATGACACCCGGACCTGCAGGACCCGGACCTGGACCCGGACCAGAATCTCCACCACCCGTAACCGGGGCTACATTACGTATGCAACTTAACTCAGAATTAAAGAAAGCCTTTTCAAGAATGCGTGGAGGCTCAGAAGAATAGCGTACTTACATCACAATTACTTTTCTCTTTTAGATAACTCAAGTGCTATCTCCACATAAGTCTTATTTATACGATCTTTTCCAGTGAATCCAAGCTGTATTGCATAATCGTCCCATAGCTTCTTTTCGAGTTCGTTGATGTTTGTATCTTCTGGTAATTCACTTTCCAAACTAACTTGTAAAAATGAGCCCATAGGGATTTCTTTACTTTCATGAAGCAAAGTTACTTGTTCATCAAATTCGATTTCGATATCACTGTCATTTAGTTTATATCGTGTTCGCACTTTTCGAAATGCCACCAAGACCTCAAATCCTAGTCTTTCTAAAAGGATTTGTAAGTTTTTAGCTTGATCTACCGGTATATCAATCGAATGATCTTCTCGCACATCAGTATTTTGTGTTGGTCTTGGCCCCTTCCAAGTCCACTGACAATAATTCAACTTATTTGATGGAGTGTATTCAAATCTAATTCTTAGACGTTCATCCTTTTCAAACAGTATTTTTCCAATGTCAAAGTAATAATCTTCTTGAATAACATCTTTCGTTTGTATGAATCCAAATTTAAAAAGGCGTTCCTTTATTTGCTCGATTCTATTATTAGCAGAAAGTTTAATTTCAAATTCTTTGAATACCATCAGATCACTATCCGCGTACTTTAGTACCACATTTGCACTTTCGACAACCTTAGAAGCATGGATCCCATTCTATTAAATACTTAATAGCCATAGTGGTTGTAGTATTTTATTCAAACATGTTCACAAATGATTTATTCGGGGTTTTGTTATGTCAGAAAGAAAGATTCATCGAGTTTCTATAAATAATGTTGTTTTTTCTACAGATAAAAATCATCCACCCGTATTAAAAGTAGCTTCAGGTGACACTATCATTTTTGAATGTCGAGATGCCTTTAATCAAGGTATTCGTGAATCCACAGACTTACCGACAGATTTGGATTTTGAAAGAGTAAATCCTGCTACAGGACCAGTATACGTAGAAGGTGCAGAGCCAGGTGACACCCTTGAAGTTCATATTGAAAAAATCGAAGTAGCAGATCAGGGTGCTTGTTGTATCGTGCCTAATTTCGGTTATCTTGCGCCGGAATATCCTGAGGCATGGACGAAAATAATCCCTATTAAAGATGGTTATGCCGAGTTTGGTAAAGGAGTAAGAATCCCGATTGCCCCATTCCCAGGAACTCTAGTAGTTGCTCCTCCTGGTGACGGCGAGGGGACGCTTATTCCTAAAGACCATGGGGCAAA
>JAECRW010000066.1 GCA_016294985.1 Candidatus Sifarchaeum marinoarchaea
TTTGGTTGATGATGAACGGGGCGAACTAAATTGTGGAAATTGTGGGCTAGTTATAACAGAATCGCTTATCGATAGCAGCCCCGAATGGCGTGCATTCTCTCCTGAAGACCTTGATAAGAAAAGTCGGGTTGGACCTCCAAGTTCCTTAACGTCACCAGATCGGTCTTTATCTACAACAATTGGGAGAGATAGGATCTTTTCTCCGGAAAAAAGGGCCCGAATAGATCGTCTACGAAGACTCCAAGCAAGATCAGCACTTGGAGTTCCTGGAGGACGAAATTTAGCGCGTGCAATGTCCGAAATGAAACGTATTAGTTCACAATTAGGCATGCCTTCAAGTATATTGGAAAGTGCAGCCTTCATATACAGAAAAGCACTCAGCGAAGGTGTTACGAAAGGAAGATCAATAAATGCAGTTGTCGCTGCCGCGTTGTATGCAGCGTCTCGCCTTCATAAGTCGCCCAGAACTTTGGAAGAAATAGCTGACATGAGCAAACGTATATCAAAAAAAGATGTAGCACGAGTTTATAGAATCATTCTCAATAAACTTCCACAACTACATGTTCCTCTTCTTGAACCAGAAGAATATATTCCACGACTTGCAACAGATTTAAAGCTAAGCGGTGATGTTCAGGTAAGAGCGCTTGAGATTCTTGAGCATGCAAAAGAATTACACGTAACCAGGGGGAAATTACCGATTGGCGTAGCCGCAGCTGCGATCTATATAGCAGCCATTGAACTAGGTGAACGGAGAACTCAGAACGAGGTTTGCGATGCTGCTCAAATTACGGAAGTTACGCTAAGAACGAGATACAAAGAATTGGTTAAAAAACTTAAACTTGCAAAGGCTACGTAGTCTTTTATACTTTTGTTGGCGAGAAGATCACTGTAAGTACAGGATAGTAGCTCATGCAGACTCTATGAACTGTTTTGATGATTTAAAACCGTCCAAATTCTTAACGCGAAAGATTTCGAAATTAATAACTATATCAGCATTTATACTTTTCAATAATGGAATGATATCCTTATAAGGAATGGATCCGTTTCCAATCGTGTAATGGAGATCCCCGTATCCTTCATCTGCTTTTGTGCCCCCCAGAGGATAAGGAATCATTCGATTATCATGTAAGTGAATATGTTTGATAAACGGTTGGAATGATTTGGTAGTCTCTAAAATATCATATCCATAAAATGCACATTCTAAGCCGAGATGTCCGATATCGAGAGTAGCACCACAGAAACTATTACCACACTCTTCGTTAATTATCTGGCATAAATGAATAAGAGTAAAGGGATTATCGCAAAGTGGGATAGTCTCAAAGCGAGGGACTTCATTTTCCAAACAAAGTACCACTCCAAAATCCTCTGCATACGCTAACAGTTCTTTTATTGAGCGTTTTATGTTTGTTATCCCTTTAAATCGATTAAGTGGATGAGTTGCTAGGCGATGCATGCTACTAGTTTTTTTGCGCTTCTGATTTGGAAATAATGTGCCAGGGTGAACTACTAAAATGTGGCAATCTAAGAAATTACAGAGTTCAATGCTTTTTTTCGTTGTCTGTATTGCTTTGCTTCTAAGCGTATCATCGAGATCTGCCAAGTTGCTGATTATTCCAATATTATTATCATATAATCCATGTGCCGTGATTTTAAAATCGTAGGAAGAAGCTATTTCTTTGAATTTTTTAAGTTTCTCTGAATTGAAATCCAATGTCGATGTAATTAATTCCTCGTCAGGTAGATATAACTCAATATAATTGAAATTTGCTTCATCTTTTAAAAATGATAAAAACTCACGCAGACCAAATCTTTTTTGAATTGCATTGTACAATGTTATGCCTACGTTTTTCATAAGCAAAGTCTCATTCCTCCAGTTTTTCGAACACTCTTATTGATACGACAATTTACATTTTAATCTTATGCGGCGGGAGTCCCATTTCGATAATTGTTGGTTCATTCCTCATAGTTCACAATAGTCTAATCCTTTCGATCTCCCGAATATAAGAAATATCGTGGTAAATAACTTCATTTGAGTACCAGATTATACAAAAGCATTAATTGCCGAAATAATAATTGAGATTTTTCTCGTAAAATGCAAGATATCTGAAACAAGAGTCCAAGAATAAGCTTTTTATATTTGACAACTTGTATAACACTGAAAATGAATTCATTAATACTATTTGCGAGAATAAGAATGAGGATGGACTTCTTATGGAAAACGGGGTAGTTGTTGAAACTGTTAATCTCAAGAAAGATTACAGTTTGGGTAAAACAAAGGTTCAAGCCTTAAGAGGTATTGATTTCAAGCTCTATAAAGGCGAAATGGCAATAATCATGGGGCCAAGTGGCTGTGGGAAGTCCACATTTCTTAATATGATAGGTGCATTAGATACGCCTACGGAAGGAGAAGTCTACATTGACGGCGTTAACGTCACGAAATTAAAAGACAGACAAGTAACAGACCTTCGCCGCCACAAACTTGGTTTCATTTTCCAATTTTATAACCTTATTCCTGTGTTAACAGCTTTGGAAAATGTTGAGCTTCCAATGTTAATCGCCAAGAAACAGAAGAAAGAAAGACAAGAACGTGCTAAGGAACTATTAGAGACAGTAGGACTAGGGGATCGATTACATCACAGGCCCGATGAACTCAGTGGAGGCGAGCAGCAACGTGTTTCCATTGCACGTGCGCTTGCAAACGATCCGTCTTTAATCTTGGCAGACGAACCGACCGGTGACATTGATACAAAAACCGGCGCTGAGATAGTGGAGTTGATGAGCAGAATAAACAAAGAACAGCGCACAACTTTCCTTATAGTGACACATGACACTTCTGTAGGTAAAAAAGGTAATCGACTTGTTAGTTTTAAAGATGGGCTAATCGAAAAAGAAGAAATAATTGTCTAAATTGAATAGAAACACTCCTCTGAAGCCTGTGGAGATATAATATTGGATATCAAAGCATTTATTAAAATTACACGTCCACATAACTGTTTAATGGGCGGAATTACTGCAATCATTGGTTGCTTGGTAAGCAGGCAATTTTATGTGCCTCTATATTCTGAATTCGCGTTTATATTAATTTTAGCACTCTCATATTTTACATACGGATTCATTGCGGCTGCTGGAAATGTGATCAATGATGTTTTCGATGTAGAGATAGATAAAATAAATAGACCAGATCGTCCGATTCCAAGTGGTGCTATAAGTCAGAGAGCTGCTATACTATGGTCAGCTGTATTATGGTCTATTGGCATTATACTCTCCTTTGTAACTGTTCCGATCAGCCCTGCTGCCTTATGGTGTCCGATTATTGCTGTTTTCTTTTCCTTCATAGGTTTCGCTTATGCTGCAAAGGGTAAGGTTATGGGGATATTCGGAAATTTCATGGTTGCAATTTCTTTTTCATTTGGATATCTTTATGGAGGCGTTGTGACTGGTGCGTTTAATCAACTTACTGGGTCATTACCTATGGCGATACTTGTCTTCTTTTTTGCTTCGTTTTTTATGCTACAAAGTCGAGAGATCATAAAAGGTATGGAAGATGTTGAGGGAGATAAATTAAGGCAAGTGGAGACAATAGCAATGGTATATGGCAATAAAATCGCTGCTTTATCTGCCACAATTTGTGGAGTATTGGCAATCATATTCTACACAGCTGCTTGGGTTTTAGCCTTTGTAAACTTATGGTTTATTCCATTTCTAGCACTAGGAAATATTTCGGTAGCACTTTCAATCATTATGCTTCTCCTAGACTTCACATCTAAAGAAAAACAACATAAAGCAAGCCTTTTTGCAAAAATTGGAGCCCTTTTTGGACTAGTAGGATTTTTGGTGGGCACTATTTGAAAGGTATATCTAACATTATAAGAAATGAAATGTTCTTACCCACTTAGTTTGAATATGGAAAGGTCACATTCTATACAATACAAATCAATTCACATAGAATGAAAAGAAGTTTTGTAGGAGATTCTAGTAAGCCTTGCACAACAGATATAAAAATTTGTTCAAGTTGATGCCAAAGAAATTTAATATCATAGCCTTCCTAATCAAGAATATTTATTTAGGAAATAGTAAACAGTTGTTATGTTTAAAAAAACAAATCTCAAAAATTGCAGTAAATCTTGCTTAGAGGGTTAATGGTGTTTAATTGGACAAACCAGTTGTTACAGGCAACTGAAGTAGGTGAACAGAGCGATTTAGGAGATCTCCTTTTAATATTAGACGATACTGCAGTTATTGAGAAAGATCTTCTCCCGACTGTTAAAGAGTTTTTTCAGGATGAAACGCAACTCGGGCGATTGGCAGACTGTTATTGTGTTATCTCTTTAAGACAAATATCAAAGAATACAACCTTTCGAATCAAACGTGCTTTAGAAATTCTTAGTGGATTAGGAAACCTCACAGAATTAATTGAAATGGCTATAATAAATGTAGGCCTTTTATCAGAAATTGGGCATGTTGTGGGATCAATAACTTTATGGAACGATGGATCTTATCAAATCGATTATGTGCATGTTATTGACAATGATGATGTAAAGTTTAATAAAAGTGCCAAAAAAATCGTTGAAAAAGCAGTTGCTAATGTATTGGGAAATTTTACAGAGGAAGTTGCTGCGTGAACTACCACGAAAAAATTCGTGGCTTCCTGCGAGTTCTCCGAACCATACCCCTAAATGAGGTTGGGTACTCTCGTTTTACCATTGACTGTATGTCGCAGATTACCCTCTAAAGAGGATAGCCCGTCCACTTGGCATTCTGTGATAGAAACCTTTCGGTTTCAAAATCACACCATGTGGATTCGTCAAATTCTATTGTACTTTTACCTTCGCGGTTAACCACGCGGGTTAGAAACTGTACGAACCCCAGCTCCACAGGGACTCCATCTTCTGCATTCCTATCCGGAGTCTTGTATCCCTGCATTCCTCCCGATACTCATCATAACTATGCTGTGTAAAAAACTATAAAACCCTTGCGGCTCTCATCCCCTATTTGAAATTAAGCGACTTTTCGCCGATACAGTTAAAATCTAATTTTTGATTCATTTTGATTAAACTGAGATCAAATATTCTTTTTCTTTAGGGTTTTTTACTCTACAGTTAGTTGAGCGAGCACGTCTTTGTTCCAGCGCCATTCCTTTTTATCCGCATCGAACATCTCTATAGGTAACAGTTTTGCTGTGGATCTAAACTGGTATCGATGAGCGGTCCAGATGGCATCACTTTCCCTCAGAACATTCGTTACAGCATCTGTAAATTTGATAAAACTGCCGGAAGGTAATTGAAGCCATGCAAAGAGATATTTTTTTGAAGCATACGGGAAGGGTTGAAGGGTGTAACTAAACAATACTGGTAATTCAAAAAGGGCGGCCTGAAAAGGTTTTAGGTATTCCTCATCGCCCGTATAGAATACAACAATTTGTTCATCAAGTCCCATTTGCCGCAAACTAACAAACGGAAGTAATACATTCTCATCTCGCAGTCGTTTGACCCTGTTCCTCATACCTGCCCTTGTCATACCAACTAATTTTCCCAATTGCGCCATCGACATTCGTAAGTTATAACCATAATAGTCAATGATTTCTAGGTCTTTTAAATCAAATGGGATACGCTTTTCTGCTCCATCAATAAACTTAACTGAATCGGGACTCACCACGTGATACTTATCTTCATAAAGTATCCTCTCAAGCCATAGTGCCCATGCGTCCCAATCAATATCCCATATGTTTTCTTCTTCATCGAAATGTTGAAATGAGAGGTTATCTTGTATCTCCAGAGTTTTATACATTTCAAAATCGTCTAGTTTATCTTTCAATATATTATATAAGTCTCGAAGAGGATATACACTCGCTCTTTGGCGGGGGATATTAAAACCATATGCCTTTACAACATTTCCAGCTCTTAGTTCCTGGATGACAGTAAGATAAGGAAACTCAATGGTTGATCTATCTTCTGTTTTAATCAATGCCATTTGTAGTCCTAATTTGTTCAGGTTTGGACGCCCCAACACTCTAAAATAAAAAAGTTTTCGTAACCGATCGAGGATGTATATGACAGAATTCTTGTGCAGATTCTCTGCGTTGGCAATTTCTTTTTTCTTTGAAAAGGGATGTGCATCAAAATATAGCACAACTTTCAAATCATTTTTTGATAGTTTGGGTCTCCACTCCATCCAGATGTTGTCAAGGTAGCGAGTTGCTTCTCGTTCAGTAAGAGGTTCTCTTATGAATTTACGGAGTCTACGAAGTTTTCGGAGAAGTATTGGAAGAAACTCGCCAAAAGTAAATGAGTCAGCTTCTAGTAGATCATGGACGCTTCTATACATTGTGCCATCTTCAAACCGCATTAAGGGTTTATCAGTTCGTGTGGGGCTTAATCCCCGATTTTTATACCATTCTTTGATTAATATTTCCCTTTCAACGACATCCAAGAGATTATATGCTAATAAATAAGCAAGATCTTCTTCAATAACTTCTGGAAATAGGTTATTTGGCAGAAAATAATCTAAAAATAGGCGCATAAGCTGTTCTCGTCTATTTAGTGAAAATAAAACTTTTTCATCAATTTTTTCTTTGATAATAGGAGCGCCATTGAGAAATTTAGAAATAGCATCAATTTCATTGTGAAGTTTTTCATACTCTTCAGATGATATTTTATTACCATGTGGCGCCATACATAATACTAGTAAATCGTTCTCTATAAATACTTTCAGTCTTAATCGAAAAAACCATAAACTTCGCTTTAAAGGACTGACGATTTTGGAGAATCTTGTAATTCCTTTTGAGAGATCTTCTTTTTTGTCGGTGAATATCTAAAACGTTGCCGTATTATTTGGGTATCATGAGAAAAGAATTTGAGACATTTTTAAAAAAGGTATGCTTGCTTTGCGGTTTTATCTAATGATTACAGTTGTTTTTGATTGCTATTGCGTGATACACCATCAAAACAATTGATAAAAGTTTTTTTTTATGCACATTGCGAAATTAACCGACAAAAAGTTTTGCTATATTCTCAGATACTCACTTTTTCTCGATATTGGGCAATCTAAGCTATCATTTTAAAAGTAAATACTGTCTAAAGAAAAGAACAGATTGTAACTTCAAAAGTGTGAGTTGTATGTTTGCAAAAAAAAGTGAAGGAGGTATAACCGTATGGGTCCTGGCGGCGGATTTCCATTCTAAACTGTATTGGAAAGCACTTATTGAAAAAAAACAGGAGGTTAGAGATAAATGAATGTCTTGTCCAATCTAGGAACATTAGAGTTTATACGGAGCGGTGAACTTACTATAGAAGATTTTGATGCAGACTGGGTCAGGATAAACATCGAAAAAACTAACCCAGAGCTCGTAGATCATTACTTAAACGCCATACTCCAATATATACGAAAATCCGTGAATGCACGCATAAGAATATTAAAAAGCGCGACTAACGTGATCTTTAACTTGCCATACCGCTTTTAATCACCGCTCTTCATTTTCCACTACGCTTTCTAACCTAATGAAAAAACAGTTGAAAAGCTACTTTTAGTCCTAGTATTCTAAGAATATTATGGCTAAGCCGAATAGATGTGACTCCGTCAATTACTTGTGTGGTTTAATGAAGTAGTAACTTTGTTTTTTGAACCTATCACTATCACAAAATGCGGCGATTATCGAATATTTGTGAATGTTGTCATTTTAAAATTGAAAAAGGAAAAGCAAACTCTAATTGTAAGTGAACTACCTCATGCTAAAGCGATGAAGCTTCCTGCTTCACAGACCGAACTTGCTTTCACATAGGGAATACGGTTGAGGTATTCCAGCGATGCCAAAGTAGAGGATTCTGTCTCCACAGGCTTAAATTCGGTACGTACCATACCTACTAGTTGTTTTAAACCTTCGTTCTCTATGTTAACACTTGAATTAAGGTCTCTATCCATTACATTCCCACATATCGGACAGACGTATATTCTGTCATCCAAACCTATTTCGCGAATACTACCGCAACGTGAACAGCTTTTGGTGGAAGGGAAAAATCTATCGACCTCAATCGGAGTATGCATCTTGTCTTTAAGCCTGCGTATTATTCCTCCAATCGCGGTGGATAAGATTTTACCTCCCCATAAGCGTTGCCAGGCTTTTATATTTTCATCCTGATAACAGACTACCCCATAATTGTCTTTGAGATAATACGTTATCTTGTTCTTGATATCCTTCT
>JAECRW010000236.1 GCA_016294985.1 Candidatus Sifarchaeum marinoarchaea
AGATTATCGAGAAATACCCGATAGCCCGTCCACTTGGCATTATGTGATAGGTAACGTTTCATCAGGATGATAGCACTGTTTTTGTCCCTCTCAATCACGTTACCACAGTCACAGCTCATAACTCGTTTCCATATTGGCATAGAGTGCAGTTTACCGCACACCCAGCATTCTTTGGTCGAGTTTCGTTCGTCAAATTCTATTGTCCTTTTACCTACTCGTCTGGACTTGTAGGTTAGAAAATGAACGAACCGTCCCAGCGCCCCGCTGTTCTGCGTGGCGCGATTTAATCCTTTCCTCATGAATTTCGGCACTGTTTTCGCCTTTGCCATATTTTTAACGTCAAGCTTGCCCACGATGATGGTGTTAGCTCTGGTATTTTCCACCAGTTTCTTGCTGAGTTTGTGCTGGAAATCCCGCGTCTGATTGTCTCGCTTCCGCTCGTACTTGTGCTTGACAGTGTCGAATAATTTCCACCTGTTGCTGAACTTCTTGCACTTGTCCCGCCGTGACTGCAGCTTCGATATTTTCGGGGTCCAGTATTTGTCCGGGCGCTTGTTTTTTACTACCAGGAATTTCCCCTTTGAATTTACCGCTGTCACGATGTTGGTAATGCCCAGATCAATGGCCTGGTACAGCCCGTTATCTATATAGGGCGGTTCTTCCACCTCGTAGATGATAGCCACAAAATATCGCTTTCTTTGTGCGGAGATGGCGACCTGCTTTACCTTCTTGTCGTCAAAAGAACATGTTTCGGGGAGGGCAAACTCAAGCGTCACACCATTGTATTTATGAGAAAATGTGATCTTTCCGTGTTCAAGCTTGAACCCTGACTGATTGTAGACCATAGTGGTGAAATACTGTTTTCCTTTGAATCGAGGAGGTCGGGCATCGGCGTGCCCGTTTTTCCGAAGGGCAAAAAACGACTCGTAATCAGCGGCTAACGACCTGAGAGTAAACTGTAACACCTTAGAATACACCCACTTATACTCGGGGAATTGCTCTTTGATCATTGGCAGGTCATTTTGCTGTTTGCGGTAGTTCACACCCTTAATCCCGTGTCGATAGGCGTCCCTTCGTTCGGCGAGGGCGAAATTATAGATGAGCCTGCACTTTTCCGAGAGTTTCCAGAGTACGTCTTCCTGTTCTGGTGTTGGAAAGATCCTGAGGTTCTGTGTCAGTTTCATAGGCTTCACACGTGAAGGTTCTGTTACACGAACTTATCACCAAAAAATATATATAAAGCCAGCGGCTTTCATCCCCCAACTGTCAGCAGGGAACTTCCAGCCGACTAAGTAAATGTGGCAGATACTGTTGGTTTAATACTTTTATTTCCTCAAGGTGAGTCGAAGGTGCAAGAACTACCCGATGTGACTGATGAAACATTTATGCAAGAAGCATCAAGAATAATAGACGCGGCTGAAGAGCGAGGTATAACCTTAAGATTGCTGGGTTCAATTGCTTTTCGAATTCACTGTCCAAAATATGCGCCCTTGCTGCACAAAGGAGAAGCAGTACATCGTCCTCTGACGGATATTGACTATATGGCCTATAATAAGCATAAAACGTCAATTAGAAAACTAATGTACGATCTTAGGTATCGTGAGATTTTTGCTGATCCAATTGTCCATCGTATAGTATTCCAAAGTCCAAAATATGAGAACTTAAAAGTTGATTTTTTCCTTGAACGACTTCGTTTCTGCCATACAATAGATTTTAACAAGAAGCGACAACGACTTGAAGTTGACAAACCTACAATTCCTCTTGAAGAAATGTTATTAGAAAAGATGCAAATTGTAGAAATTAACGAGAAAGACATTAAAGATACAATTATGCTTGTATGTGAACATGATATAGAAGATAATGCAGAAAAAAACACAGAGATTATCGATGGGGGTTTTATTGCTAAGATACTTGCTGACGATTGGGGGTTCTGGTATACTGTTACAACAAACCTAAATAAAATTAAAACTTGGGTGCCAAAATACAGTAATGCTTTGTCAGAAGAAGTTCGCTCACTTGCGATTAATAGAATCGAGAAAT
>JAECRW010000067.1 GCA_016294985.1 Candidatus Sifarchaeum marinoarchaea
ATTTCTGGCGGATAAATGTTATCTAAGTCGTCGGCTACTTTGATGATGTTGTCGGTGTTAGTGGGATAGTTCCATTCCGTGAACTGGAAGGGGACTCCCATTTCGTGAAGGCCAGAACTCAGTAGTGGTCCCCCCCAGTAGAGCATGGTGATGCAGTCTACCGGGAAACGTTCGTACAGTTTTCTGGTGAGTTCAACATTCTTATCAACGTCGTCCAGTAAGTCAATCCAGCTGACGGACGGATCCACAAACTTAGGGTGGGTATTAGCGGCCACCATAATTGTGGGTACCCGATCTGGTACCTGGTTCAAATTGAATAGCAGAGTGCGTTCCAGTGGGCTAAGTTTAACTCCTAACCCGCGTAATTTATTCTTAAGTGATGCTTTAATGACTAATTTTAAGAGTTTTAAAAGACCCATGATATACACCTTAATTTCTTTCATTAAGTAACTAGTTTGTAAGTTATTCGTTATTCAACTCCCAAGTATATCGTCCTGCCTTGAGTAGAGTAACGGCCTGGACGGCTTCTTCGGCATTATTTCCGTATCCATCAGCGCCGATTTTTTTGGCGAATTTTCTCGTGACTGATGGGCCACCCACGATAATTTTAAACTGATAATGTTCTCGCAGCGGAGAGAGTGTCTGTATGGTCTGTTTTAGGGATATATTGGCCGTGGTATCCAGCCAAGCACTGAGTCCCACAAAGACTGGCTTATGCTCTTTAACGGCTTGCACAAATCTTTCGGCGGAGGTATCGACACCCAGGTTAATAACTTCATAACCGGCGCCTTCCAGAAACAGTTCTACGATCTTAGGACCTATACTATGGACATCTCCAGCCACTGTTCCCAAGATGATTTTCTCCTTGTCCTTATCTAGCCCCTGGGCTTTTATTAGGGGTTCAATGTTGCTTTTGATAATTTCCACGCAGCGGGCAGCCATCCATACGTCGGCGATGAAGATCTCTCGTGCGGAAAACAACTGGCCAGTGGTTTTCATGGCGTCAGTGATTATGTCGATAATTTTCAAGGGGTTGATATCGCCCTCCAGCAATTGAGACATGATGTCCTGAATTAAGTGCGACTCTCCTTTGATAATAGTGTCTCTCAAATGTTCATACAATTTAATTAATTCGAAACTATCACCATAAAATTTGGTCTCGTAGTTTAATGGTATATCCTTATGCGGACGTTTCAGGGTTTCATAGTCTTCGAGTGAAGAAAGAAAAGGTTTTCTCAAATCGACATACCTCCAATTTGTTCAGGGTAATCGTCGGTTATGGAAAGTAAAGGCTTCCTCAAATCGACATACCTCCAGTTTGTTCAGAGTATTGAAAAGCTCATAAACCTCCAATAGGTCAATATTGAAGGGAGCATATAATTTCCATAAACTGAGGATGGTAATCTTGTTGTTGACCCCTTGCACCATGTTGGTAATCAGGTCCATAGGATAGTCGTTCACCAATTTTGAAGCGACTTCACCCCTCAAGACCTTGTCTTTTTGTTCAGGGGTCATAATCGGGATTTTAGTACCCGCCTGCTTCATAAGGTCAGACTTTTTCACAAAAAGGGGTTGTTGTTTCGGTTGTTTCAGGCGTTCCTTAATTTCCTGGGGAATTTCACATAACTTACGTAGTTCGTTCCGTAAATAGTGTGGGTCACCACCGGTGCGTCCCAACAGTTCGTCAGCTAGTTTGTTGGCCTCGCTCGTTGATATATCTTCCTCAATAATCAAGATCAGAATGTCTTTGGCATCGACGCCCTCTATAATTCTATTTCGGCGGGCAATCACCATTCGTTCTCCCTGTTTTTCTATGACATCAACATCGGTCTCTGCCAGCCCCATATGGAACTGTGCTAGAATAATTGGATCTTTCAGGGTTTCAATTATTTTGCTTTCGGAACATATACCCTCAAATGCAATGTAGGGTCCTGCCATAATATCGAATTTAATAAGCAATAGTGCTTTAATGCCACACTCGTGAAGGCTATAGGAATTGAAAAACAGGGTTTCACCGATCATAATTCACACCTTTTTTCCGTTCTTTGTACTAACTCTAGAAAAGCTTCTTGTACATTGTCACCAGTTACCGCTGAAGTAGGAAATATTAATTTAGGATCGCTAATTTCCAAATGATTAGCTATCATTTCTGGATGTAAGGAGTTAGGCAAATCCTTTTTATTGGCACACACAACATAAGGTAGACGTAATTCACCTACAATTAACTGGTGTATGTTCTTGGCAACCGCTAAACTTTCCTTATTGGAGGCATCAATGATTAAAAAAGCGCCACTTGCACCTTTCCACCATAGTTTCCATAGTGGCTGATACCGTTGTTGTCCTCCCAGTTCCCAGTTAACGTAACACTTGCCATTTTTCAAAGGAACCTTGTAAAACGCAACTCCTGGCGTAGGAGTATACATACCAGCAGACTTTAGCGCAGTTTCCTCAACAATGCATTCAAGACATGATCCAAATGTGCTTTTTCCGGCTCCTGCTGGGCCCATAAGCAAAAATTTCAGCACTTTTTCTTGTACACCAGTAACCTTGGTAGTAGATGATTGGGTAACTCCCATTAACAGTTCACCACTGACTTTTGATAGTGATCTATTTAAAGTCCGCGTTTTTGTACACCAGCTTTCGCTTCTTCACTGGAGCAAAAATATGTCGAGGATTACTCTCTAAATTCATGCTATAACAAGAAAGATTTTAGAAAAAAATGCACTTGTTTAAAGTTTTGTGAAGGCATTATGCCAGTTAACAACAAACTGAAAGGAAAAAACCTTTGAGAATTTTCACATAAGTAAGTGCCTATTACCTATATGGAGGTTCAGTCAGAAAAGAAAAAGTTATAAATCTTTGATGCTTGCTACCAAAATGCGAAAAGGCGAATCAAAAAATCTCATTTCTTAAAGAAAAAGAATTTGAAAGATTTACATCTCAACATTGATAAGCCAATCAAAGACGCATACATTTATTAGCAACCCCTTTCTTCATGGGTTTACTTCGGTGAGATATTGTTATGAATGTCCAGATACTTGAACAAACGCCTGATATGTTACGATTTATACTAGAAGATGTGGATGCCTCTTTTGCAAATGCTCTCAGAAGAATTATGATAGCGGAGGTTCCTACTCTCGCAATAGAAGATGTTATAATTATAGAAAACACCTCAGCGTTATATGATGAAATACTAGCTCATAGGTTAGGATTAATACCCCTTAAGACTGACCTTGAATCCTTCGTATTACCACAGGATTGTGGATGCGGAGGTACTAATTGTCCGAGATGTTCGGTAACCCTGACCTTAGTAAAAGAGGCAAAAGAAATAGATACGCAAGATGATAGTGTAATAGTGTATTCAGGGGATCTAATATCACAGGATCCTGAAGTTGTCCCAGTAAATGATTTAATACCCCTTGTTAAACTTGATAAAGGACATCGCACAGAATTAGAAGCAATTGCGCAATTAGGAAAAGGAAAAACACATGCAAAATGGCAACCAGTTGCGACTTGCTCCTATAAATATATACCAATAATCGATTTGAACACACAGGAATGTACAGTGTGTGGTGACTGTGTAGAAAGTTGTCCACAAAACATTCTTAAAATAGAAGAAAACAGGCTTACAATTCAAAACATGCTAGATTGTATTTTATGTAAATTATGCGAGGATACATGTGATTTTAATGCGATAAAAGTACGCTGGGACAACAGAATTTTTGCATTTGTTTTAGAATCCACTGGTGCGCTGCCTACTGAAAAAATTATTAAAAAGGCCATTGAAATACTCCAAGAGAAAGCTGCAACATTCAAAGCAGAAATAGAATTAATTCAAGAAGGTGAAAAGAGTGAAGGTTACAGGCCCAACTAATCCTAATGTGCAGTCTATAAGAAGATACCTTCGTAGAAGTGCACATAAATGGCATGCCAAAATATGGAAAGATATAGATAACCATTTACAAAAGCCTCGAAGAAGTAGTGTTCAGGTCAATCTTAGCAAGATTAGTCGACTTACGAAACAGGACGATGTAATAATCGTTCCAGGGAAAGTATTATCCACCGGCAAACTCTTACACCATGTTACTATTGCTGCTTTAAGTTTTTCTCGTCATGCAAAAGAAAAAATACTCTCTATCGGTGGTAAATGCCTTACTCTGAAAGAATTGATAAAACAAAATCCTAAGGGATCGAATATAAAAGTTATTACATAATTAAATTAATAATTATCAATTACTCCCTCGTGAGCAGAATCTTCTTTAGGTGATTTTAAATGAATGAAATGGTCATAAACGCGGAAAATAAAATACTTGGGCGTTTATCAAGTTTAGTAGCGAAAAGACTACTTCTTGGTGATAAAATCAGCATAGTAAATGCAGAAAAAAGTATCATTACTGGTGATCGGAAGAGTATTCTTGATAAGTATAAAAAAAGGTTACAAATAAGGACAGCAACAGCTCCATGGAAAGGACCACTTCATCCACGTATGCCTGACAGATTACTTCGTCGCATAATACGTGGAATGTTACCTTGGGATACACCTCGCGGGAGAGCGGCATACAAAAGATTAAGAGTTTATATAGGCACACCAAACCACCTTAAAGAAGCCCCACAAGTGCCTTTACCTAAGACTGAATGTAAGACAATGCGAAAAAAGGTGTATCTCTCTGAAATATGTAGAGAAATTGGATGGTCACCTTTAAAGAGGGATTAACATGACTAAAGTTTTATTAACAACAGGAAAAAAGAAGGCGGCGATTGCTCGAGCTATAATAAGACAAGGTAACGGTAAAATAAGAATAAATAAGATTCCCTTAGAGATATATGAACCAGAGTTATGTAGATGGAAGATTATGGAACCAGTGCTACTTGCTGGACCAGAAATTATCAATAAAATAGATATAAATATAGATGTCAAAGGAGGAGGGTTAATGGGACAGACGGAGGCCGTTAGAACTGCCTTAGCAAAAGCTATTTCAGAATGGATCGACAAACCTGAAATAAAACGAAAGTTCTTAGATTATGATCGAATGCTTCTTGTATCAGATGCTCGCAGAAAAGAACCTAAAAAATTTGGTGGAAGAGGTGCGAGACGGCGATTCCAGAAATCCTATCGGTGAACTACCCACAACTAAAACAGTGGGCTTCCTGCTTCTCCGACCGAACTTGCTGTGACCTAGGGAATACTATAGAGGTATTCCCCAGCCAGAGTAGAGGATTCAGTCTCCACAGGCTTAAAATCCCTACGTCCCGTAGGTAATGCTAAAGATCGCGATGCTATCGAATCGGAGTATGCACCTTGTCGGCAAGTGTGCGTATTATTCCTCCGAATGCGGGTGTTAGGTTTATCTGAGTAACTATAACCCCTACAAGGTCTCCACACCACTTCTATCATCCTATCGGAAGTCTGATATCCCTGCCTTCCTCCCGATATTCATCAAGCTAAGATCGGCCAAAAACCTATTTAAGTGTTAGGGAGACCCCGTGATGAAAGTGATGAAATTAAACACTAAAGTAATTCATCCCACCCCTAAAGGAGTGGGCTTTCTTGCTTAGCTACATGTAAAATGAGACTTGAGATTCTAATGAAGCCCGAAAAGGGCGAATTTGTTTTTTATAAAAAAGGCTATTAGGGTAAGAATTGTCGTAACTGAGATGCTAAGTTTCTTGCTGTCTCAAAGGCATTTAATAATTCAGATGGCTTAAAGGTTCCAATTCCTCCCTTTTGCAAGGCACAAAGATTTCCTTTTTCAGTAAAGGTAAATGTTATTCGACCTCTCATTGCAAATTCTTCTTTAAGACATGGGTCAACTATAATTGCACCATTCATTTTTGCTAATGTGACTGCGATAGGACGGTCAACAACGGGAAGGGGAGTTGTTTCTTCAAGAAGTTGAATTTCTTTATCTTTTGTGACCTTTACCTTCGGCATTTTAGCTGTTAAAAGCGCTGCTATAGCCGCCAAAGCAGAAGCATCAATAAGATTTCCATCATGATCTAATGCATAAATATCAATAAAAGTAATCCATACTTTTTCACCTTCAAGAATACAGAGTTTTTTTGTATCTACGGCTTTTGATTGTCTCAAGCCTCGGTCAACAACTCTTGCCAATTCAATGCCTACTTCTGTGGGAGGCCCACTTTCGAAGAAAGGTGAGGCAATTGGTGCAAGTTCTGCATTTACGGTAACTACACCTTCGTCAGGCATATCAGGGAATGGTGTACCCAATTCAAGTTTAACTCCTACAATAACTCGTGTATTGCCTAGAGTCAAATCAGCTGAGCCATTCGCTTTTTCAATGAAATTCGTCTTTATTGTAATTTCCCTAACACTGTCTAGCGAACGCTCGTCAATACGTGTACCTTTATTTACTAGTTTTTCAATGTAGTTTTGCTCAATTTCGGAAAGTATTTTTTCAGCTTTAACCATTTAAGTCACCCTCTTTGGAAGTAGTGGTTTCAGAATTTACTTTATCACTAATTTCTGCGTATTTTTTCTTTAATGTTTCTCTTTGTATTTCGTAGATTTTTTCACAGCCTGTAATAGCTAAATTCAGGGCATCATTGAACTCTTCCGGTGAAAATGAGCCATCCATTTGAAGTAATGTGACTTCTTTCGTTCGAGGTATAAATGCAAGGGGAAGGTCTGCATCACCGTATTTATCTTCAGTGTCATTGAGGTCTAAAACAAGCGTACCATCAACTTTTCCTGCAGCGCACCCTGCTACTAAATCTTTTAGTGGCACTCCAGCATCTGCAAGAGCTAAAGATGCTGCTGTGATACTAGCACATCGGGTTCCTCCATCCGCCTGCACAGTTTCGATATAAATATCTATAGCGGTTCGAGGAAACATAATGGCAAAAATTGCAGGCTCTAATGCTTCTCGAATGACCATGGATAACTCTGTTTCCCTTCTACTTGGAGCAGGGCTTTTTCTTTCATTTCAGCAGGCAATTTCAAGAAATTTGATGCCTTCTACTGAGAAAGTTGCCATTCGATAGGTACATCTTACACGAGCCTTATCAGGAAGGGCTAAATGACGTGGATGTAGCTCCCTAGGACCATGCACTGAAACAAAAATTTTATTTCTACCATGTTCTACATAGGCTGACCCATCAGCCGTATTGAGTACACCAATCTCCATACGAATTGGCCTTAACTCATCAAATTGACGACCGTCAACTCGGGTACCTTCATCAGATATAAGTTTAAGGGGTGGTACCAGATTTTTGTCTACCATTTCTTCTCCTCCTTTTTACTATCCTATAATTTCATATTAACTTTCAAACATATTCCAACATTTAAGAAACTGAACACCTATCTAAAATAGAGAGAGGTTATTCTACTCAGAATTAGAGCCTCTTAGTCTCCATATGAGTCTGTATTATTTTTATATTGCACATTTTTCTATCGTATTGCCTAAGTATTCCGTTCAGAATTCATCGCATTAGTTTTAGGATGTCATCTATTAGGTCAACGTGACTTAAAAGTATTCTTCGACAGCAATATCTTTTTACGCCTAATTCATCCAATACCTCTTTTGGCGAATCACCTTGTTTTAATTTCTGAGAGAAGAATATCCACTTATCTCCAATTACTTTTCCACAAGTGAAACAACGAATGGGTATGATCATTTTATAACCCCTAAATGTACTAACGCGTTCTATCTGGAGAATAATGGGATTCTTTTTTAATCTTTTTGTTCCTACGAAATCAGCGAGAAAACCCACCGTTATGAGCGTTGAGAGAACTAGTTGTATTACATACGCTTTTTTTCTTCTTGAGCAAGCTTATGAGCTAAGCGAATTGGTTCTGGAAATTTATAACCCTTTAAAGAATGTTTAACTATTTTTATACTAGTATCAAGCGTAATTAGATGTCCTGGTGAAATAATTATAGGTTTACAGTCTTCTTTTGAAAGAAAAACCGCCCCTACCTTTTGAACTCTATAGTTTACATAGTAATATGACCCCACATTAACGGGTGTTTCAGAAGACATTCCATACAAAAGTTTAGCCGCGATACCAATAGTTGGTATGCTAGTA
>JAECRW010000068.1 GCA_016294985.1 Candidatus Sifarchaeum marinoarchaea
AAATTCTCTTAAACCCTTATGAACATTAGACATAATTACAGTTGGAGAAGGAGCTACATGATCAAGCACAATAATAATCTTATCAGGATCGAACACCTGATCTTTCATTTTGTACATTTCTTCAATAGCCAAAGGTGCTGTGCTATCATGAGCCATTGCAACATTAACATCTACAACAACGATGTCGTTGGCGCTGCAATCTTTACCAGACGCTTTAGAAAGAATCATTTCAGCTAAAGTCTTTCCCATTGTAGACACACTCGCCTATTACATTGAGGATAGTGTTTATTACTTTTATTATTAATACATGAAACCAGACTTTTTGGTGCGAAAGACCAACTTTTTGGTGTGGAAATCACAACGTTTAAATACGCTAATAACCTTTCATGCAAAAAAAGCTTTGCAAGAGCATCTAATCCGGACTTGTTTTTAATCAACTTGGTGGTTCTGTGAACAAACTAGAAAATCAAAATTTCTTCGATTTACAGTTCAAGCCTGATGTCAAGATTTCAGGGGACGTTTTACTCCTTGACACGACGCTTAGAGAAGGTGAACAGACTCCAAATGTTTTCTTCAAACTTGAAGACAAGATTAAGATTGCACAACTTCTAGATGAATTTGGAGTACATATGATTGAGGCTGGATGTCCTACTGTATCTAAGGGTGTAAAAGAAGCTGTGAAAGCTATTGCGGAACAAGGTTTAAAAGCAGAAGTACTTGCTCATGTAAGAGCAAAAGAACCAGATATCGAAGAAGCTGTTGAATGCAATGTTGACCGCGTAGCTGTATTTATAGCAACTTCAGACATCCATCTTGAATTTAAATTGAAAAAATCCCGAGAACAAATACTAGACATGATTTATAATTCAGTGAAATATGCAAGAAATCATGGATTAAAAGTACGCTTCACACCTGAGGATGCGACACGTTCTGATCCACAATTCCTAATTGAAGCATGCCATACAGCATATGAAGCAGGAGCTGATAGAATTTCAATTGCTGACACAGTAGGCATGTTAACTCCAAGTGGCATGAAGGGATTTGTGAAATTCATGCAACACCACCTTGGAAACAGCGTGGATATAGATGTACATTGCCACAATGACCTTGGATTAGCTGCAGCAAATGCATTAGCTGGTCTTGAGGCTGGCGCAAACTGTGTACATGCTACTGTAAATGGATTAGGGGAACGGACTGGTATTACAGGGCTTGAGGAAATAAGTGTCGCTCTCACTGTCATGTATGGACTTGACCTTGGATTTAAACTTGATATGCTTCCAAAAATTGCTCGATATGTTGAAAGAGCGAGTGGTGTCGTTATAGGGCAACAGGCAGTTGTTATTGGAGATTATGCCTTTTCTCATAAAGCTGGCATACATACTGCGGGAGTTCTTGCGAATCCTAAAACATATGAAGTGTTCTCTCCAGATCTTGTGGGAAGAGGGAGACAAATTTTAGTTGATAGATATGCAGGCAAGAAGGCAGTTGAACAGAAGTTGAAAGAACTTGGAATTATTGTTAATGATGATCAATTAAGCCAAATCGTTCAAAAAATCAAAGAAGTAGCGGATACAAAGCGAAATTTCTATGATGAGGATATTATCGAGATTGCGGAAGAAGTTCTTCAAGTAAGCTTTAGGGGGATATCACCTAGTAAAGTCATGGGGTTAATTTCTTGTAAAGTCGATTCTTCATACCATACAAGTTACATTGTGAGGCAAATGTCTGCTCTTCCATTAGATAGGGTCTACGAAACAAGTGGCGAATATGAAATTGTAGCGATAGCTCAAGCAGAATCTGTTCCAGAACTGAATGATCTTCTCGAAAAGATAAGGGAAATCGATGGTATCGCCCATACAAACACAAAGATTATCTTAAAACAGTTTGAAACGATGAACTCGAATTATTCACATACGCAACTCGTGTGAAGACATGCCTCTTGAATTTTCATGGAGAATATAAGTTTATTTTTCTTCCAATTCACTTTTCAGGTGAGCATATCTCTTCCATTGCTCAGTCTTCACGTAATATCGTCGACTATAAGCAAAATAGATCCCCAAGCCGATTAATATCCATAAAATTGTAACGTACCATGCCGTGGGACTAAATTGAAAGAGAAACACGGCAAGTGCAATGTTTGCACCCATTGCAACAATCGGAATTATTGGAAAGAACTGCATGCGGTAACCATAATCCAATTGATCGCCTATCTTTCTTCGAATCATGATTGCAGAAATATTGACTAGTATAAACAGGAAAAGAAACATAAGTGATGTTGCGGATGCAACATCCTCAAGAGTTATTGACGCGCTCATAAGAATCATTATTGCGCCTGAAAGGAACAGTGCCATATAAGGCGTACGATTTTTTTTATGAATTGTAGCTAATTTTCTCGGAAGAAATTCATCACGGGCCATAGCAAAGGCAACACGAGTTGACGAATATGTAGTCGCATTTAGAGCAGACATCGTAGACAGTAGGCCCCCAAAAATGAGTAAAAATACACCCAATGGCATGAACTGCTTAGCAGCTTCGACTAATCCAAGTTCTTGAAACTTTCCTAAATATTCCCAAGTTGTCCCAGTTTCAACTGTGAGTGCACCAAGCGAAACAAACGCTACAAGTACATAAATCGGAAGGACAATCAAAATCGATAGAATCACAGCTCGTGGGATATTTTTCCTTGGGTTGCGTACTTCTTCACCAGCTTGTGCAATGATTTCGTACCCTTCAAATGCAATGAAAGTTAGACCGCAAGCAATAAATATGCTCCCTAAACCATTTGGAATGAATGGCTGAAAATTATTAAAACCGTAGTCTGGCTTGTTATACATAGACCATAGACCAGCGGCAATAAAAATAGCCAATATAATTATTTTTGCAATAGTGACAATGTTCTCAGCCATCCCAGTCTCAGAAACTCCTTTAAAATTAATTAAGAGAAAGAAACAAATGACAATGACTGCAAGAAGTTTTATTGTTACCTCCAGACTCAATCCAAAAAAAGAAATCCCCATAAGTTCAAGGATAAGTGCAAAATATGCTCCAAAGCCAAGGGCATAAAGGCTTCCAGCAACAGTATGGGCAAACCAATCCATCCACCCTGACACAAAGCCACTTGGACCTGGCAATCCCTCTCTAACCCATAAATATCCACCTCCTGCCCCAGGCATAGCGGATCCTAACTCAGCATAGCATAATGCTGTGAAAGTGGTTATAATACCATTAAATAAAAATACCAGTATGAGCGCAGGACCTGCAATTCCGGCGGCAACTCCTGTAAGTACAAATATTCCTGCCCCGATCATGGCACCAACGCCAATCATCGTAATGTCAAATAAACTCAGAGTTCGAGCCAGTTCGTAATCATGAATAGCAATATCAGCTTCATCTTCATCCATAAAAGCCTCCCCTTTCCCGCCCATTCCCATATGCATAATTTGTGAAAATGTAGCTGTCTACATGTAATAAAAAGCTCATAGTATATGTAGTCATAGTCTATACTAATAACGATTATGGAAACTATAGTTATTTTCCTTTACTGTCCCTTTTCAAGTAAGCATATTTCTTCCATTGCTCAGTTTTTACATAGTTGCGTCGACTATATGCAAGATAGACCCCCATGCCTAAAAGTACCCATAAAACTGTGACGTACCATGCCGTTGGACTATATTGAAAGAGAAATGCGGCAAGTCCAATATTTGCAACAATAGCTATGATAGGAACAAAAGGAATTTTACGTATACTTGGCATGCGGAATCCATAATCTAATTGGTCTCCAATTGATCGTCGAATCAAGATAACAGCAATATTGACTAGCATAAACAGTAAGAAAAACATAATTGATGATGCCGATGCTACATCTTCCAGAGGTATTGACACAGCCATAGCAATCATTATAATACCTGAAAATAGAAGTGCCAAATGGGGTGTACGATTTTTCCGATGAATAGTTGCTAGTTTTCTTGGCAGAAAATTATCTCGTGCCATTGCGAAAGAAACCCTAGTTGAACTGTAAGTCGTTGCATTTAAAGCGGACATAGTTGACAGCAATCCCCCAGCAGCAAGTAAAAGTAGACCTGCAGGCATAAATTGCCTTGCTGCCTCAACTAATCCCAGCTCTCCAAAGCTTCCAAGAAATTCCCACGTAGTACCACTTTCAACTGTGAGCGCACCAAGTGAAACATACGCTACTAAACAATAGATAGGTATGACAATCAAGATCGCGAGAATAGTAGCCCTGGGAACGTTTTTTCTTGGGTTTCGAACTTCTTCGCCAGCTTGTGCAATGATCTCGTAGCCTTCAAATGCTATAAATGTCAAGCCACAGGCGATAAAGATACTACCAATACCATTTGGGATGAAGGGAGTAAAATTACTGATACCATAATCAGGTTTTTTAAACATCGCCCATAACCCAGCGCCAACAAAAATAGCCAATATAATTACTTTTGCAAAGGTGACAATAACTCCTGCCTTCCCAGTCTCACTAACTCCTTTAAAATTAATTGCCACAAATATTACTATAATTATAACTGCAAGAAGTTTTATTGACAGCTCCAAGCCCAATCCAAAAAGAGAGATGCCCATACTTTGCAAGGTTAATGTAAAATAAGCACCAAATCCAAGGGCATAAAGAGATCCTGCAATAATATGGCCAAACCAAGACATCCAGCCTGCAACAAAGCCAGTTGGACCTGACATACTTTCGCGAACCCATAAATATCCGCCGCCTGCCTGTGGCATAGCGGAGCCTAACTCAGCATAGCTTAATGCTGTCAATAGTGTTATCACACCGTTTACAAGGAATGCTAAAATAAGCGCAGGGCCTGCAACTCCGGCAGCAACTCCTGTAAGTACAAATATTCCTGCCCCGATCATCGCGCCAACGCCAATGGCAGTAATGTCTAATAAACTCAGGGTTCGTGCTAATTCATATTCATAAAAAGGTTCTGTTTCCATAGAAAGCCGCTCACATAAATTAGAGAAAAATTAATTCCTATAGGATGTCCTATTATATGTTAGATCAGGGATAGGTTGTGAGGAACTGTAGATAACTATAAAAAGCTTATCTTTTGTGCTCGTTTAGTATTGAAGACTCATAGAAAATCATTGAGAACATAGATACCGACTAAGAAAAACAGCAATAAACGAAAAGTATAAGACCTTAATAACACAATATTAATAGGATAAAGGAAGTGGAGGCTTCAGAATTCAACGTTCTCGAACCCCGCGAAATAGTTTTTTAGACGATTTAGAATGGGGCTGTTCTTTAGGCCTCGAAACGATTTTGTTACCAATCAAAGGTTTTCCTGCAGAAGGAGACGCAATTACTCTTGCATTCTTTTTAGCGGAATGTGCTAATTCCAAGATTCATATCTTGCATGTTGAGGAAGAAGAGAAAGAAGAGGAAGAACAGTTACTGGCAGACTTATACGAGGAAATCAGTTCGTATGCGGAAGAACTAAAAATAATGGTGGATTTAGAAACTGTAGAAGGGGACAGCGAAACTGCAGATATAATATTAAGAAAAGCTCTGGAAATACAAGCGGATCTTATCGTTATGGGAGCGCAACGTCTAAAACTAACCAGAGAATTATTTGGCACTGATTCTACCGAAGTTGCAAGAAGAGCTGAAATACCTGTTTTTATAGTTTTCACACCTTTCGAAGACTGGACGGCCTATCGCCGTGTAAAAATACGTCGCATCCTTATTCCATATAGATCCACAGGTATAGATGCGGCCGCTCTTAAATTAACTTCCGCCATGGCTTCATGTGCTTACAGTATTACGTCCCCAAGTGTTGAGATCCACATAGCCCATGTGATCGAACTCCCGGATATACTACCACTGGACGCGTCATCCCCTGAAATTAAACAAGAGGAAAAAGAGTTTCTTAAGGATGTTGGAGATCATACATGTTTAGTAGGAGAGCCACTGATCCCTCGAATTATTGTAGGAAGAGATTTCAGTAAATCGATTGTTGAATTCACTAAGAAACTAAATTTTGATCTGCTTGTTGTTTCTGCTAAACATCGACCTAGTGGATTTGGAGGTCTCCTTGGCTCAGATGTATACAATGTTGCAAAGCGAGCATACTGTACTACAGCCGTAATCTTTCGATAACGGCACTGCAATTAGCAAAAACCATTCTTTCTATCTACTCACAAGAGTACCTCTTTGCTACGCCCCACAAACTGTGAGTTCATAAATTGCTCGAAAATCTGCACGGTCCCTTCATGATCAGACAAGATTGCAACAAACTCATCGCCTTCAGCTTCAACTTCTGGTCCAAAGAGTACTTCTTCACGATCTCTTAAAACAGCCCAGTAATCTTTTCTATCATATTGCTTAAATCGGATGTTCCCTTTCCCAATTAGTTCTTTAATTGTATCTCCAAATCGTGCCAGATCAATGTCTGTTACGAATATAAGACGTGTTCGGCTAGAAACGTTTTTTGCGGTTCCCAGGAGTTCAGGGGTGAGAGTCGGCGTAACTAGTGTGATTGTCGATTTAGTTCGAAGGATCATATCGCGTGCATAATTAATGACATTCATTTGCCCCTGAATTGTGTGAGTCCTCTGATAGCCCGGCAGTTTTATAAATTTGCTATCATCTACAATTTGATTGAGAACCTTCTCAGTCTCTTCGACAAGAAAGACTGCAGCTTCAATTTTTTCACTAATTGTTTGCTTCGAGCTAGAAATTCTCTGTTTATAGTAAGCCCGCTTCTCTATAAGAAAATTAGATATATCAGCATCTAATGAGGTAATTGATTCATTTAATGACGTTTCCAACTGTTTCATAGAATCAGATAACATCGTTTCTATTATTTTAGCAGATCCCTTGATTTTTTCTTTCGAAGAACCTATGATGTGTGAAAAGCGGTCTTCTAATTTTTGAATATAGTCATCCAATGATTTTTCAATCTCATCGCTTTGAAATTGAGAAATGCTTGTCATTAGTTCCTCTTTTAGTGAGGAAGTAGTGGATTTACAATGTTCAACAGTCTCTTGAAGAACGTTAGCAAGATTCTCTGAAAGATTAGCAGTTGTTGTATCTACAGTTTCGGCTAAATCCTTTTTTACATCGCGCTTGAACATATCGTTGTCTAGTATCAATGTGTCTTTTAAGGCCGTAGTTTTCTCATCAAAGTCTTTTTGGGCTTGGGTAAACTCATCAGTCTTTATAACGGCCTCATGATACAATCTACGAATCTCTTCGATTATACTCAAGAACTTGGCCTCATTAGCAGTAACTATTCTCTCGATAGTTTGTTGAAATTGTTCTTTTGAAGTATTTAAGCAGTCTTTATAGTCTGAAAAAACTTGTTCTGTTTCTGGTTGGCTTTCTAATAACTTTTCTTCGTGAGTTTCAACATGACTATCAAGTTCGCTGAGGATATGGTTGCGTAGTTTTAATAATGGTGCATGTTCTTCCAAAAAATAGTTCCGAACTATCTGGGTAAAAACATTTGAATACTGTTGTTTTGTTTCCATGAGTAATTCATCTAATGAAACAAATGTCTCAGATACGCGCTTTTCGAGTGTTGCTTTTTCTTCAAGGAAACTTCCATAAAAGCTCTCAATAGCCTCAGTAAACTTTGATGTATATTTTTCAGTATATTCCTTTAGAGAGGATAACGTATCTTTAAGGGCACCCTCCAGATCTTTTTCAATCTGAAATCTAAGATTCAGCATCTCATAACGGAAGTTCTTATCAAATTCAACTGTTGAGAGAAGATGAGAATGAAGGGCTATATAGCGGGGCATCAATCCTTCTACCTTCTTTAGGAAGCCCAGATTTATAAGATCTTCAACGACTTTTGATACCTTTAGAAGGTCAAGTCCTGTAATCAAACTTATCTGACCAATGGTTGCTACAGATCCCATCGAGTAAACCGCAAGATACACTTTATACTGTTCTTCTTCCAATCCAACCTTAGATAGTA
>JAECRW010000237.1 GCA_016294985.1 Candidatus Sifarchaeum marinoarchaea
TAACGTGGCCAATTCCTATATGTCCTTTTATATCTTCAACTAAGATCTTTCCATGAGGTTCATTTCTTCGAATTCTTTCTTTGATAAAACTTGAAGTTCTAGAATCGAAAATATCCTTAACAAAGCCAATATCTTTGTACGTTTTTAGCCCGTTCTCGAATACAGTCATGCCAGCGGATTCATGTCCCCTATGTTGGAGGGATAACAAGCACCAGTATAAATGAAAAGATACTTGCTCTTGAGGGTCATTTAGACAAATGCTACAAACGCCACATGCCTCTCTTTTTGATTCCAATAAAGAATCCACCTTTGACAATGTGCCTAAATTTTCCTTTAACAAGACTTAGTTAATATCTAATCACATATAAATTTAATTTAACATTTTCATGTCAAAGCATAAAAAACTTCGGTTCATGACAAAGAAGTAAAAACGATATAGACTGAGTAAAAAAATGTCGATAAAAAAAATAAAACATTAAATAGTGATCCAAATTTAGTTGGGCAAGAAATTATAGTTGTCATTATAAGGTAATGTATAACCGAAACGGTAAATACTTAAATAGAAAAAACTTTGAGAGTATAGACAGGCAATCAAAGATTTTACGGTGGGAAGATGAGCGAAAAATTTGTCAAAATAATCATGGGGTCTGAAAGAGACTTAGAATTTTGCAAAAAAATAGGAACTGTACTTGAAATATTTGCCATACCTTATGAATATAGAATAGCATCTGCTCATAAAACTCCAAATAAAGTACTAGAGATACTAAACGAAGATGATGGAGACTTAAATTTAGTTTATGTCACTGTAGCAGGGAGATCTAATGCATTATCTGGATTTCTCGATGCAAATACATATCGGCCCGTTATCGCATGCCCGCCATATTCTGACAAATTCGCAGGTGTAGATATTTTTTCCTCATTGAGGATGCCATCAGGTTCTGGACTAGCCACCGTCTTAGAACCAGAAACTGCCGCAATACTTGCAGCCAAAATCCTAGCATTTGGAGATAAAGAACTAATTGGAAAAATTGAGAACTATCAAAAGGAGTTAAAAGAGAAAATTTACAAAGCTGATGAGGCTGTGAGGACTCATGGGCAGCGTTAAAGACTTACAAACTTTGAAAATACCAAAAGATGACGAAATGGGCATTGGACGATTTGTTTTTTCAGACAGATACTCTGTGTTTGATTGGGGTGAAATGCCAGATCATATTCCCAATAAAGGTGCAGCCTTATGTCTAATGGGTGCCTATTGTTTCGAAAGAGCAGAAGAAAAAGGAATTCAAACACATTATCGCGGTTTAGTTAAAGGTGATGGAACATTACTAAGAATAGACGAAATAGAAGAACCAACAAGTATGATGGAAGTTAGTTTAGTAAGAGTAATTCGGCCTATATTTAACACTGGTGAATATGATTATTCAGTTTTTACACCAGAACTTAAGAATTTCTTGATCCCTCTTGAAGTAATTTACAGAAATGGTTTGCCGGAAGGCTCAAGCATTTTCAGAAGACTCGAAAGAGGAGATATTAGTTACACCGACTTAGGGTTAGATCATTACCCAAAATCTGGAGAGAAATTAGCAACTCCCATTTTGGATGTAAGTACAAAATTAGAAGAAAAAGACAGGTATATTACTTGGAAAGAAGCTCAAGATATGGTTAAATTAAGAAATGAAGAACTAGATGAAATCAAAAGGGTTCTCTCGAATGTGAATAGTCTTATTACCGAAACTGCAAGAAAGACAAATTTAATTAACGAAGATGGAAAGATGGAGCTTGCATATGGCTCTAATAGGGAATTAATGCTTGTGGACGTCATCGGTACTTTGGATGAGTGTAGATTCACTTACAATGAAATGCATGTAAGCAAGGAGATCGCAAGACAATTCTATAAAACAACAAAATGGTATAATGATGTAGAAGACGCGAAAAAAATTGCCAAAATACAGCGAATTAGACACTGGAAAAAGTTATGTAGATCTAAACCACAAAATCTTGATCCAGAACTTAA
>JAECRW010000238.1 GCA_016294985.1 Candidatus Sifarchaeum marinoarchaea
ACAGGGAAACCCTTATTTTCAATCTCCTCTGCAACTACTTTAATGATTTCAACAGTGTGAAGCATACCAGTTTTGACAACATCCACACCAATATCTTCCCAAACAGCATTAATTTGAGCGGCAATTATATCAGGAGATATATCTTGAATAGCGGTTACACCAACCGTATTTTGTGCTGTTACTGCCGTGATTGCGCTCATTCCATGAACACCGAGGGCTGCAAATGTTTTCAAGTCTGCCTGAATGCCAGCACCGCCGCCACTGTCCGAACCAGCAATTGTTAGAGCACAAGGAATCCTTCTCATTATTCATTTCACCTTTTCTATGAGTGCAATTACACTCTAAAAAGAAAAAATTTTGGTTTAAAGTTTTGCAAATAACCAATAGAGGAATGCTGCACTTATTAAGCTAAGTAGTGATCCCCCAAGCCATGGGACAGTAAAGACTAGAACCCAATATATCGCTACGCCACATATCCAAGCAATAATTGCACGCGGATTAATTCCCTTCCAATACCAATACGGTGCGCCTTCGTTGCTTTCATAGATCGCATTGATATCAAACTTCCTCTTTCTTACAATAAAATAATCTATGATTACAATTCCAAAAAGAGGGATAAACACTGAACCAATCAAAAGCAGGAAATTAATGTAATATTCCTCAAATTGTGCAGATAAACCAAAAACTAAGGCAAGCGCCGTACTTATTATACTGATGATAATGATTAATTTCCACTGTTTAATTTTTGGAAAGACGTTTTGGACAGAGATTGCGGCAGAGTATACATCAGCAAAGCCATTATCTGTTTCGTCCGTTACTACTATTAAAAGCGAAGGAATGGCAGCAATGGGCCCTACAATTAGCATAATGAGGAGAACGGGGTTTGGCTCTCCTGTGGCTAATGTAGTGATAGCGCCTAAAGCGAAACACCAGCCACTGGCAATCAGAAAGCCAATATATGTGCCTGAAAAATCCCCTTTTTCGCTCTTAGAAAATCTGTTATAATCTGCGACAAGAGGAACCCATGAAATTGGCATAGCGATAACTAGATCAACTCCACCAGAAAATGTTAAAGCACCAGTAGAGGGGGCACTAAGTAATTCGATCAGGTTATATTGTGTAAATACGATGAAGGTTATCCAAATGCCCAGTCCGTAAATGAGCCAAATCGCAAATTTTCTTAGCCAATCTCTAATCACAGTAAGTGGGCCACCGAAGGCTAATAGAAAAACAAAGAAGCCAAAAATGAGAACCCAAATAGCATAGTTAGAGTAACCAAAAGTAGTAACCATTATTGCATCTACGGCTTGCCCCATTACTAAAATCTCAAAAGATGCCCATCCAATTAGTTGAATTATATTTAAGAGGGACATTAGGTATGAACTGCGAATGCCAAAAGATGGGCGAATTGCAACCATTGAAGGAATGCCATTTTCAGATCCAATGATCCCAACAAGTGCTAAGAACAAGTTTCCAATAAGATGCCCAACAAGAATCGCCAAAAGTGCCAAGCCAAGCCCTAGACCAGGTACTAGAAGGAGACCCGCCCAAAAAACCAATAATCCTACTCCAAGAGAACTCCACAATACAAAATAATCAAGAAAACGCAAAGTTTTCAAATTAGAAGGAACCGGCTCGATCCCATACTCCGGAGGGGGGGATATTCTGAACTTTTCAAATAATCCTTTTGACAAAGAGACACCATCCAATATTTTCATTCATAATCAATAAGTAAGTTTGTCGGCAAGGAAATCTTGTTACCAATAAATTCAACTTTTAAATAAGTTTAATTTATGTTTGGAGTTATTAGTGGACATCACATTTATATAATTGAGTCATATAAATACGTTATACTCTCGATATTCCGCCGTCATTCAAAGTATGAATGAATTTGCGCTAGTTCCGATTCAATGGAGGAGGAAAAATGGAAACAAATAGTTACAGAGAGGTAGTTGATACTAGAAAGATAGCCTTGAGTGCAGTTTTAATAGCACTAGGTGGTTTGCTAGCAT
>JAECRW010000239.1 GCA_016294985.1 Candidatus Sifarchaeum marinoarchaea
AGATTATCGTATGATATTGAGGAACCTAAAGAAACTGCTGATACTGCAGTTGCATTTACTATCACTTATGAGGATAAAGAAAAAAATCTAGATATTCCAGCTGTGCAAAACTTTATAGGGATGATCTCTAAGGTTGATGGAGCAGAATATCTGATGAAAGAAGCTACCAAATTCATAAGTACAAAAATAACTGATATCGTGGATATACTGAAATTTCTGAAAGGAATATTGAGTTGACATCTTTTTTGCTCTCAAATCTTGGTAGATTAAAGAACAAATGCTAAAATTTCCCCCCAAAATGTTTTGCGACATTTTTTTTGATTTTGTTCCAATAGAATTCAAGAAGGCCGCCCAGATGTCTGAATTTATTAGTCCTGAACTAATTGAGCAATTCAATAAAGCTGCACAATTAGCCAGAGAGGGCAAATACGAGGAGTCACTAGCAGGATGGAATCGACTACTGTTTCCATCAAAAGAGGACAAGCAGGACAAATCAAAGATGATGAGTGGCCATTTCTTAGGAATCGCCATGATGCGCAGGGCTTGGGTTCTGATAGATCTTAAAAACTACGAAGAAGCAAAGCGAGCTTTCGAAGAAGACATAATGAAGGCTTGTCTTGGTCAGTTTTCTATGCATGAGTTATACGAGTACTACTTTTCGTATGGTAATACTTTAGGGGAACTAGGCGATTTAGATGGCATGGATGACGCCTTTTCCCGCGCCATTAACATAGCCGCAAAGGAAATAGGCGACCTTTCACGCTGTGAATTGACTTGGAAGAATTTAATGTCTTTTGCCGAAAATTTCCAAGCCTGGGAATATCTTGAAAGAGAAAGTAAAAACGCTCTAACCTTCGCTGAGAATTCCAATAGTGAATTACTCAAGTTTGAAGCGAAATGGTATCACATATTAGCGTTAAAGGGACTCAACCAAGTTGAAAGGGCCCGCGAGGAAGCTGAACTGATGCTTAAAGATTTAAGGAAGATGGATGCTGACAAAGCAGTGACTCGACTTCAGGATCTAATCGACTCCATGTGAATTGAAAACTAAAGAGTAGGTAGAAACAATCGACAATTTTATCGAAAAAGATGGAAAATAAGAAAAAAAAGAAGTTCAGAACCAAGACTGCTGTGAAGTATTACTTGATTTTCATTCTTTATGGTTCATGCCTAAACGGGTGTCTTGACATTTCTGCACTTTCCATTAGTTCATCAAGAGTAGGGTATTTTTCAAGAGCCCGTCTTATTGCATGTTTAGCTGCCTTGTAATTGTTTATATACACACGATGTCTAGCTACTGCTGTCGGGTGAACGAACACATTAGCAATTATACAGAGTTTATCTACTAGTTCTTCTGGAATGAGACCTTCTTTTACTGACTCGGTAACAGCTCTTGCAACTGCTGATTGTGCAGGACCATAAATCATTTGAGCCTTTCGTAAGTCGGTGACCGCTACTGTTGGGATGATTAATGTTTCTGGTCTTACCTTTTCATTTGGCTGGGTAACTGCTAACAATCCTTCGATGCCTTCTTTCTTCTCAAGACCACTAAACACTTTTGCAAAGGCTTCGCCGACTGGGCCATCCTTTAGCCCGATGAGTAAGTCTATGTGTGCCACTTCTGCTCCGCCTCCAAATAATGCTTCTCCGACAAGCATCTTAAAATCAGTGATTTGTGTTCCAGCAATTCCAATTATCTCGAAACGTTTCTCAAGTGGTTTTTCTGGCGTTGGTTCGACCTTTTCATAAGTTGGACGCGGTGCCTTACCGATTTTTTCAAGTTCTATTCTCAGTTCTTCTCGCAGTTCATAAGAAATAGATCCTCCAATTTCTAGAGGCAGGGCGGGTTTTCCTACCTTTACTCCGATCATATTCAAAGCCGCTTTCGTTCCTGCGGCACCTGTAGCCGTGATAATCCGTGTGATCTTATGGATTTCCATCTCTTTCTTACGGGCAGCTTCAATTTTTCCCTCTAATACCAAATTTCGTATTTGAACCCAATA
>JAECRW010000240.1 GCA_016294985.1 Candidatus Sifarchaeum marinoarchaea
GCATTCGATCACAAATCTATACTCCAGACTTCGTTGTGGTCTTAGATTCTACACTAGTTGGATTAACAAGAGTAGATGAAGGGATAAGGGAAGGAGGAAAAATAATCATCAACTCTTCAAAAAAACCTGATGAAATAAGCCTTATAGGAAATTTTCAAGTATGCACAACTGATGTAACAACTGTAGCACAAGACTTAGGTTTAATAGTAGCAGGGATTCCAGTTGTCAATACACCGATCCTGGGAGCCTTTTCAAAAATTACTGGATTAGTATCTCTTGAAACTCTTACAAAGATTATTAGAAAGAAGTGGCAAGGAGAATTAGGCAAAAGAAATGCAGAAGCCGCAAAACTAACTTTCCAAAAAACGTCGTGTTAGTTCACATTGATAGATAAAATCAATTCTCCTTAAAGAACTAAATAGTTTGCAACAATGGAAAGGCGATTAAATCTAAAACTTCATTTAATTGTATGATGAAGATTACGATTTCTTTTAATGAGGGTGAAAAACCTTGGTCGCATCAAACGTTACTTCAAAAAAGAAGAAAAGCGATGAGTATGTGATACCGCTAAATGTGCCAGAAGAAGGTGAGGCAGGCGAAACTGGGACATGGAGGTCACAAAGACCTGTTCTCACGCCTAAAAAATGCATAGCATGCTTCAATTGCTGGTTATTCTGCCCCGAAGTTGCAATTAAAAAGACAAATCCCATCGAAATCGATTTAAAATACTGTAAAGGCTGTGGAATTTGCGCACAGGAATGCCCAGTTAAAGCAATCATAATGGAGAGAGAGGAGGAGTAACGATGAGTCAAGAAATTATTGCTACTGGAAATTCTGCGGCAGCATTAGCCGCCAAAATGGCCAAAGTACAAGTGATTTCGGTTTATCCCATTACTCCTCAAACTTCGATTGTTGAAACGCTTTCAGAGTGGATCGAACGCGATGCATATCCCATAAAAGCTCGATATGTTCGAGTAGAATCTGAACACAGTGCACTAGCAGTAGTTACTGCAGCAAGTGCTACAGGTGCGAGGACATTTACCGCAACAAGTAGTCACGGACTCGCATTAATGCATGAAGTCCTCCACTGGGTAGGAGGTGGAAGACTTCCTATTGTGATGGCAGTTGTCAATCGGGCCCTCGGTCCTCCTTGGAATGTCTGGGCTGATCACACTGATTCACTATCTCAAAGGAACACGGGTTGGATTCAATTTTATGCGGATAATAATCAAGAAGTTTTTGATACAATAATTCAGGCATATCGCGTTTGTGAGGATTCAGATATTCTCTTACCGGCTATGGTTTGCTTAGACGCGTTTATTTTATCTCATACAGTAATGCCCTTTAGTGTCCCTAGTCAAGAAGCTATAGATTCGTTTTTACCTTCATATAATCCCGAGCATGTCTACTTAGATCCTAATCGACCTGCCGTGCTATATCCGATGGTTTTTCCAGAGAGTGATCCAGGATATCCAGGATTTATGGACTTCCAATACTTGAGGCAAAGGGCAATGGAGAATGCTAGAATAAAGATTAATGAGGTGGACAAAGAGTTTGAAAAACTCTTCGGAAGATCGCATGGAGGCATGATAGAGCGTTATAGGTGCGATGATGCAAAATTCTTGGTTTTAAGCATGGGAACATTGGCTTCTGAATCTAAAATAGCGGTAGATAGTCTTAGAGAGCAAGGATATAAAGTTGGAAGTGTGAAAATTCGTGTATTTCGACCCTTTCCAAATAAAGAATTAAGAGATGTTGCAATGGGCAAGCAAGCACTTGTAGTCATAGATAGGAATATCTCATTTGGAAATGAAGGTTGCCTGTTCACGGAGGCAAAGGGATCATTATACAACCTTAAACAGAGACCAGAAATATTCGGATTTGTTGCAGGACTGGGCGGAAGAGATGTAACACAAATGCAAATAGAAGAATTTGTGAAAAGAGCTGTTATTGCAACAGAAAAAGGCGAGATTCAAGAAAAATTTGAGTGGGTAGGATTG
>JAECRW010000069.1 GCA_016294985.1 Candidatus Sifarchaeum marinoarchaea
ATTCCAGCCTTCAAGAAAACCTAGGAAGATATAAGCCTTTAAGAAGACATATATCCCAAAAAATCTATTATTATGCGAAAAAGATTGGGATTAAGATGACAAAAAGCCTCCAAGATTATCTCAACACGCTTAAAACCGCATGGAATACTCTTCGTAATAAAGTCGAAGAGATTAAGAGTGCAATGGAATCAGAAACTATCCTTTCAGATCAACAACGAATACTTGAAGAACACTTCGAATACTTGAAAAATACAACTCAGTTATTGAACTCGCTGATTGAGTATACTAAAACCCTTGAGAAAAGGATTTCCATTTTGGAAGAAAGACTGAAGTGAATTATACTTCGGCTAAAAGAATTGAATTCATGCTAACTAAGCGTAAACACAAGAAAAGAGGATAGAATTAGCGTTCTACTTCTTCAACATCTCGCCACCATTGTTTACTTTCGCCCTTTTTCGCGCGCTTATTCCAATTCTTTGTTTTTGGTTCGTTTTCGATAGTCTCCAGCAGTCTATCAACTTTTTGAATTACGTCTACCGCATCTTCTTCAGTTATTAAATTCTCTTCATTCCAATATTTCTCAGTAAAACTCTTAACTTTTTGAAAATTTTCAGTTGCGTCCTTCCAGAATCCCCAGTCATCAGCTAAGACCTGTGCTATGTACTTAATATTTACTAAGTTAGGTTCATCCTTTTTTTCAGTTTCAATGAGGTCATGTGTTCTCAGCAAAATAATGATATCTTTAATGTCTTTCTCGTTGATCTTATGAATTTGTGTTTTCTGCAAGACTATGTCTGCTAAAGGAATGGTTGGAGAGTCCAGATGAAGACGACCTTCTTTTGGATCTTTTCCAAAGTGAACATTATGCGAGAATTCAAGTTTGTCAAAAAACACGTCAACATGATACGCGTTATCTGGCGCGTAGTAGATTAAACGTCCTCGATCTCGTAAATATTGAAGCATCATACGGTCTACTTTGAAGCCCAATTCTTTTTCAAAGACATTTCTGATGCCTTTTAGTTGTTTCTTATAGGCAATAAAGTCAATATCAGTGAATTTTCTATCGACATCTAAACCAAGACGGCTTAGTTTATCATATAGATCCATGAATTCCGTGTCTTGAATATGCATCCGTATTGCCATAGCTCCTAGAAGCCTTAGGTATACTCCCTGCTTTTCAGCAGTGTCAATTAACTCTAGAGCATGCTTGAACATTTCTTCGTCGTCTAATTTTGCCCGAACCATTTTACACACCAATTACGGCGAGATTTGAATTAACCAGAGGTGAACATGAAATCTTTAACTCCTTTTTTCACATCAATATCCACAAGTAGTCCACGTAAAATACCTTCGGTGTATTCACTCCCTGGGTTAAAGCACATCGTTTTGCCGATTTTGAAATATCCTTTGGATTCGTGAATGTGTCCATGAAGTCCTAATATCGGCTGGTGTTTTTCAATTGCTGCGCGTACAGCTTTGCTTCCAACTGGAACCGAAATCGTACCACCACCTGGTGCAAGTCTTGGTTTTAGGTTCTCGTCCAACTCTGGTGCCTCGTCAATTCCTGTGCCATATGGAGGAACATGGATATTGAAAACACATTTTTCTATGTTATTTACTTGACTTACTAAATCATCGATATGCTCTGCTAATTCCTCTTCAGTTACATCGCGTGGACACGCCCATGGCGTCATATTGCTTTTTCCAGTGGAGAGCATTTCATGACTGTCATCAATCATTACTACCTTCTCGTCTGGATGCATCACAACATCCGAACTACTCAAAATCGGGTCAATGGAATATATATCATCATTTCCTGCAGAAATAAAACACTTTACTTCGCTGTCTTTCAATCGTTCAGTTGCTAATTTCATCCATCGTTCCATTGATTCGATCATTAATTCCTCAAATAACTTCTGTAATTTTTCAGGATTAGCGTTTAGTTCTTCAACTTCTTGTTTATTAGTGATGTGTGGATAAAAACCAGCTGCACGAACCTTTTTTTTGACGTCCTCAAGTTCGTCATTGCTGGAAGCAGAATGTGAGGAACCTGCAAATTTGGTCGCCCATATCCCATTACCTTGATCAATGATAGGGACTACCATTTTTCCTGTTATATCGCCCCCCATAATCAGCACATCTGCTTTATAAAACTCGCCAGCCTTGATGAATTTTTTAAAGCATCTTTCAGATCCATGGATGTCTGTTGCAAAGAAGACACGTGATTTCATTTTCTTTTTACTCAAGTTTTATTCACTCCTACTTGAAGTTTGCTGAATTTCGATTCCTGAGTTTTATAACTTGAAGACAGCTGTTGTTACTAGAATAAAAATATTACTCTTGAACAAGCAATTTTTCTATTAAGAAAAGCTTGTGTTGTTTCTTGAAAAAGAAATTTAGTTCATTTTCAAGTATTCAATGGTTAGGTATTTCATGCACTTTCTAAAAATCTCGATGATGGCATTTCTCTTTTTCTATCATGGACTTTTGAATTATTAGCTTAGCAAGAGTTACAAATGTGTGGTCTCCTATTAGTCACTAAAATATAAATAGAAATTACAATTTATTCAGTTTCATTAAAGAATTTAGAAAGGCAGTTTAAGGAGTCAGAAATGTGACTTGGATGGAAGAGAAAGAACTTCTTGGAAAAGAAATTATGGGATTATTGTATGAGAAGCGAATGATTAGAACATGGTATAGGGATGAACCCCGAGGATGGACATTGATCTCTGGAATATGGAGTCCCTTTTACATTCAATTACGTCCCTTGTGCTCTTTTCCAGACCTTCTTAAGAAAGTTGGAACTGCTCTGGGACAAATGATTCAGAATGAAATACCAGAGGCAAACAGAGTTGTAGGAATTGCAATGGCAGGAATACCTATCGCAACAGCAATAGCGCTTGTTGAAGGCATCCCAGCTACCTTTACAAGAAAATTAGAAGGCGTTAGAACTTTAGAAGATCTCCAAGCGGTAATCAAAAAATATGGTGAGCATGCACTTTTAGAGGGCGAACTAACGGATGGTGATAGCCTTGTCATTGTTGACGATTTAGTAACAAAATTTGATAGCAAACTTATTGGTATTGAACAAGTAAAGTTTGAAGTAGAACGGAGGGGGTTGAAAGATGTCAAAACTGATGCTGTGGTTGTTTTACTTGATAGAGAACAAGGTGCATCTGACATAGCGAAACAACATGGTTTTGCCCTCCATTCACTGATTCCATTTAAATCGAAGGGAATTAGCTGGCTTGCAAATAAAGTGTCTTCTACAGAACTTACCATAATCGAAGACTATCTAGAGAATCCTAAGAAGTATCAGAATGTAGAGCTACAAAAAGACTTGGAAGAAAAGGCAAAACGTTGACTTATTCTTTCAGATAAAATGAGATAAGGATGCATTGGAATTAGATAGGAATAGATCCTTTCTTGGCGGTCTAAACCTTTAGCATTACTAGAATTACAGGGACATTATAAGGAAGAGTTACAAAATATGGCTGAACGATCTTTAGGTATCACAATTATTTGTATTCTCTTGTGGATCGAAGCTATATTCTGGATTATAATAGGAACACTGTTGTTTGGGTACCCCTACTATCCCTGGTATATATTTTATTATATACTGCTTTTTATTGGAATCTTATTAGTTCCCATTACTTTTGGTCTATGGAAACTTAAATCCTGGGCTTTGCAATTGACACTCTTTTTACACATTGTTATTATCTTAATAGATATGACAATTTTGCTACCGTTAGGGATAGCAAGCTTGTGGATATTTGGATACGTGGGGGACATGAGTTTTTATATCTCCAGTGTCTGGGGGCCTTTGATTCTGGGAGAAATCATTCCACTTATAATATTAGGCTACCTGCTTTTCATAATCTTTAAAGATTCTCGACCTAACTTCATTCGCAATCTTTCATGGATCGACGGTATTATCTGGATTGGATTTGGGGTATGGATAGCTTTACAATGGTCGCAAGATGGCTATCTTCGATGGACAACCGTGGTCATGTGGGGCCTTATTGTGGTTTTTCTTGGAACCCTAGCCATTCTTCTTCCTTCTAGTATATTGAGGTTAGAATCTTGGGCTTTGTGGTTGACAATCATCCTTGTAAACATAGGTATTATCATCAATAATATGGTTATTCTGGGGTATCATTATAGCCATCATTATGGGTTTTCTGCCTATGCGGGGTATTTTGGGTATTTTGGCTGGGGGTATGAGTATTATCTTTTAGACGAAATATTGAGTATCATCCTCGATGGCTTTGGAAATATAATTCCAATTATAATAATAGTCTACGCGCTTTTATCAATCTCTAAAGTTAAAGGAGAGTTTCCTCTTTAGTTCCCTGAATTTTTTATTAAGTCCTCTCCTTAGCATAGCAAACATGTTCTTTTCAGCAACTTTTTGATTTGATGGACACGTTTAGAATGTGCCCCAATATCTTTGACATCCTCTCCGAGACACTCTGAATTTAAAAAAAAAGAATTCGTTAGTTTCGAGAATCTAACTATAGAGATCTTGTGAGATATGCTTTCTTAAAGGATATTTGCTTTTCTGAATTTCTGGAACCTGTCTTCTGAACTTATTAATTTGTTCCTCTGATAGAGTGGGTTCAATTTTCGATAATGCTTCGAGGAAGTCATCCATAGAGAGACTTGGGCTTCTTTTCCGCACCTGTTTTGTAAATGAAATACGCAAGGCTTCTCTGCACAGTTTCTCAAGATCCGCTCCAGTGAAATATTTTGTTTTCTTAGCGAGTTCTATAAAATCAACATCCTTTTCAAGATCTAGTTTTTTAGTCTTGATCTCTAGTATCTCTCTGCGATCTTCAGCATTAGGTGCTGGAACAGGTAAAATATATTCAATTCTGTTGAGGTTCTTAAGTACTTCAGGAATACCCGCTAGATCAATGGTTTCACATAGAACTATAAGGGGTGTCTCTTTTGGTATTTTTTCTAGTTCTGAGGCTATAAACAAAGCAATATCTTGCGTAGTGAGTGATTTAGTTGATTCCAAATCATCTAAGGCAATGATACTTGGTGCTACTTTTTCGGCGTCACGAAGCATATCACTAAACTTGTTAAATCCATCGACGGCAATCTTCAATTCCAAAGCTGAGAATTTAAAGAAGTTCACTTTCGCGTCTCTAACAGCTGCTTTGATCAATAATGTCTTTCCACAGCCTGGTGGTCCGAATAAAATCACACCGCCTCCCGAAGATAGTCCAGAAGTGCGTATTTCGTCAAAATGTTGTACTAGGAAACCTACATAATTCTTTAGGAAATCTTTAACTTCAGATACTCCACCAATATCATCCCACGTGACATCTTCCCAGACTTTCTGCTTACTTATTGATATCAACTGTCTTTCAAATCGCTCTTGTGCCTCTTCGAAAAGTCTAATATCCTCTTCAGACAATCCTGGTTTGGTAATAGTTAACTGGTCGAGTAAATCATCCATTTTCACTTTTCTGAACCCTGAAGTTAGTGCTTCTATAGCAACAGCACGTCTGGTTTGATTGCAAATATACTCGATCTCAGCACCAGTGTATTTCTCTGTTTTGAGTGCCAATATATCAAAATCCACATCTTTCGCCAAAGGCATGTTTCTCGTATGCACTTTAAAGATCGCCTTTCGTGCTTGTAAATCAGGGGGACCTATTCCTATCCTTTCATCAAGTCTTCCTGGTCTCAAAAAGGCGGGGTCAAGATCTTGAGGACGATTTGTTGCCCCAATTACCAGCACTCTATCCTCAGGTTTTAACTCACTCAGTTCAGTAAGCAAGGTAGAGACTACTGTTTTATGCCCAGAAAAGCCAGTTCCTATCGCTTCCCTGCGTACAAAAAGACCCTCTAGTTCATCAAAGAAAAGAATTGTCGGGGGGTTTCTCCGTGCCTGAACAAATAAATCATGAATTTGTTTCTCGGTCTCTCCGTACCATTTAGACATCATTATGCCAGCTGAGATCACCTTCATATTTGCCTCTGTCTCTGCTGCTAAAACTTTTGAAAGGTAACTCTTACCGCAGCCTGGAGGACCATATAAAAGTAAACCTTTAGGTGGCTTGAGACCGTACCTTTCTAACAACTCTTCAGATTCAAGGATCTTTACAAGGTTTTTCATATACTCTTTTACTTCATTGTAGCCCCCAAAGTCATCCCACGTTAAGATTTTTTCTTTCTCAACAATCTTCTTTGGAGCATATTTTCGCCTTCCAAACCTCTCTTGTGCTTCATTAAACTGCCTAACGTCATCTTCAGTTAATCCTGGCTTTGCTTGCAGGATTTGATTGAGGAAATCTTCCATTTTGATTTTTCTAAAGCCAGATTTCAATGCCTCTTTGGCAACAGCTTTTCGTGCTGTGTCACAAATAAATGCTATTTCAGCCCCTGTGAACATATCTGTTTTCTCTGCTAACATATCAAAACTTACATCATCATCTAAGGGCATATCTTTAGCATGAACTTCAAATATTCTTTTTCTTGCTTCAAGATCTGGAAGTCCTATGCCAATCAGTTCATCGAATCGTCCCGGACGCAAAAAGGCAACATCCACATCTTGTGGTCTATTGGTTGCGCCAATCACGATAACTCTATCTTCTGGAGTTAAGTTCGAAAGCTCTTGAAGGAACACAGAAACGATTCTACTGTGAACCGGGGATGCTTCACCTCTAGTTTGAAATAATCCCTCCAATTCGTCAAAGAAAATAATACTTGGTGGATCAACCTTTGCTGTCGCAAATAACTCAGTAATATTTTGCTCTGCTTCTCCGTACCACTTCGACAAGAGTGAGCCCGCGGTTACACTATGAAAATTCGCCTTCGTGATAGAAGCCAACACATTAACAAAATATGTTTTTCCGCATCCAGGCGGCCCATAGAGGATTATTCCATTAGGTGGTTTCAAATTATATTGAGAGACAGTTTCAGTTTCTTCCTCTAATACCGCCAAAACATCTTTTAACTGTTCTTTTACGTCTTCGTAGCCTCCTATGTCATCCCACGTTAACTTTTTCTCTCTTTTCCTTCTTAATTCTTCTTCCATGGCGCCCCAACGTTTGGCTGCTTGCTCATATTGAGATATTAACGCATTTGATAGTGAGGGAACAACATCTTTAATCTGACGTACGAGCTGTTCCATAGTTATTTCGACAGGTTGAGGTTCTTTAAATGAAATTTCTAGCCATTCAAGTTCTAAGTTTCTAATGAACTTTTTAATATCTAAAACTGAGAAGTCTCGTGTGAGTTCTGCTAACCGGCCAAAATCAACATCTGCTGCGAGGGGGCGACTTTTTAGGAGTTTGCGAATGATCTTTTCTCGCTCTTGAAGTGTAGGTGGCGGAACATACAATATCTCAGGAATGTAATCTTGTTTGAGTAACGTCCGCAAAATAAGTTTTGGGTTGTCTGTCGCCATTATTAAAACGACTGGACTTGGTAGTTCTTCTAGGGTTTCTATGGAATCCATAAGTACTAACACAGGATCACGTGCCAGTGGCAGGGATCGCTGCTGGAAATATTCGACAGGCTGGGCAACCATATCAACTTCGTCTAGAAATATGATTGTTGGCTCCGTGGCTTCTTGAACAATTGTTTTTAGTCTATCAATTTCCCTAGGTATTAGAGTCTCTAAATGAGCACCAATTTCGTGGGCTAAGACTTTGGATAAGCGAGCTTTACCGCAGCCGTCAGGGCCAAACAGTAGGATAACTTTTTGAGGTAAGACTCCGACTGTTGAATATTTTTGATAAAACAGGAGTGGATGTTGAACTTTTTGTATGAGTTCACGTTTAACGACATCTAATCCGACGATTTCATTCCATTTGCCTTCGCTATGAGCTCGAGTTGGATCATAAATATATTCACATTTCCTCCAAATCTTAG
>JAECRW010000241.1 GCA_016294985.1 Candidatus Sifarchaeum marinoarchaea
TTTATCGAAACTCTCTTCCATATCCCCAATGCAAGTTTGAGAAGCACCATCTTCGAGGAGGACATTTGTGTTTGGTGAAACGCAGATCTTGCCCCAATGAGTTGGGTGAAGATCACGTGCCTCGAAATGGGGTTGACTACGACTTAACGGAGAAACAACACGACGAAGGTGACTTAATGTAGACATGTAATTAGTACGGTCTAGTAACTGACTTACTCCCGCTTTACCACCTACCCAATTCCCAGTGGCTAATGCGTGTCGTAAGCGCTCAGTGATTACATCTGCCCTTACTGCAGTTCTTATATTCGGTTTTTTCCCTCTCACTGCAGTTCGCTCAAGTTGGTAAGTAATATCTCGAACCAAATTTAAAAACGCAACTCTAAATAAACTCGTTAAAAGATCACCTGCTAATTTTAATCGTTTGTTTGCATAATGATCTTTATCATCAGCGTTTCGTATTCCTAAAAAGAGTTCAAGTATTCGCTGTGCCATTTGACTCAAAAAATATGCTTTTTTCTTTCGGTCCCCCTCATCTGTGCCTACGTGTGGCAATAAATACTTGTCTAGTACCTGTTGTGCCCTTTTAATTCGATATTCACGCATTTGTCCAACTGCAACTCTTTTTCCAATATAGTCAAGTGCATCATCAACATTTTTTATGTCTGCAGCCTCTCGAATTGTTGGTATTAACTCCCGGATCACTTCAGGCCTATTCGAAATTGCATCAACTATTGATTTATCGGTTTCAAGTCCAAGTGCTCTTAAAACGGTTGCTAATGGTATCTTTCTTGGTACTGAAGGGAATGAGACCCGTAATGAACCATCATTTCTTCGTTCTACAGTAACCGGGGCTCGAAATCCGCGGGCGGTCGAAAACACCTTTGTAATATGTGTTGAAGTCTTGCCGCTACTTGATTCCTCAATCAAAATTTTGTTTGGAGCGAGATCTTCTTGTGTGACAAGAACTCTCTCTGAACCATTAATAATGAAATAACCACCGGGATCGCTTGGATCTTCACCAATCTCAATTAATTCTTGCTCTGACATTTGTGCTAAAAGGCATTTATTAGACTTGAGCATGACTGGAAGACGTCCAATATACACATTAGCTGTTTCACCGGGAATCTCGACTCCCTCGTTAAGTTCTATTGGTGTCATTTCAAGCGTTAGCGGTGCGTAATACGTCAAATTTCGGATTCGGGCTTCCATAGGTGTTACAGGGCGAACTGCGCCGTCAGCTTCACGAATAGTAGGCTCCCCTACCTCCACCTTACCCAACTTAACATAGAATCCAGGAATATCCGGCTCGATCTTTTCAACTTCGTCAACAATTTGCTGGATACTCCGTCCGATGAAATCGTTGAACGAGTCGAGGTGTTGTCGAACAAGCCCCTTTTCCTCAAAAAACGCTTTCATCAAATTCCATCGATCTTCAGAACCGAGCATATACATACTTCCTTAATTTTTCTGGTTTAAAAACTGTAACAGTTATTCTGAGATAAGTATGAGATGATCTTCACTTATGGATTCATTATATTTCTCTATGTTAGCCATATGATAAAATTTGAAAGGAGTTGTATCCCCCTAAAGGCTTATTTATTCTGAAACCATCCTTCTGAAAAATCTGCAAGCTTACCTACCCAACAATGTCCGAAGCTTTTTTAAAATTTTTGATTAATCCCCTGAAAGAGGTTCTGATATTTTAGAATTGGCGGGCCCGGTGGGAATTTCAGATCCAATCGTTTTGCTTGGATCCTTTGAACCCACGACCATCGGGTATCTCTGCATATATACCGCTTAAGCGGCATTTTTTGTTTCAAGTCATGCGTAAAAGCCCGACGCTTGCAGCCAAAGATATCAAAACTTTGTCTACCTAGCTGAGCTACGGGCCCGTCCTAAATTGAGAATGGCTTTAGATTAACCTTACTTTTTTTTGATCTTTCAGTCCTTTGAAAATTCCTGCGCAGTGGCCATAGTGAGTTTTAATGGATG
>JAECRW010000242.1 GCA_016294985.1 Candidatus Sifarchaeum marinoarchaea
ACGTATAATGTCAAGTAGTACGCGAAAATTCTTCGTTGAACTCCAAAATCTAATGAATAAGAAAGTACGTGTCGTAACGGTTACGAACCAAATTTTTGAGGGCGAACTACAAGGATTTGATCAAAATACGCTTTCTGTTTGCCTTGTTAATGCTGCGGATTCGGAAGGGGTTAAGTATCATCGCGTTTTTATTCTTGGTCATCAACTCGCCTCCATTTTCGAAGTAGAGAAGCCCTTTGATTTGAAAGGACTTGCAGACGAAATTTCTAAACTCTTTCCACAACCTGGCCAAGTCAAATTACATGAGTCAGCAGGTGTCATTTCAGTTTTAGATAACAAGATCACTGTAACAGAAAATGGTGTTGAAGGAGAAGGTCCTCTTGCTGAGAGGATCCTGCAGGTTTACGAAAAATACATGGAAGAGAAGGCAAGTAGTCGAGCATCTTGATCGATAAGTGAGTTTGCGGTTATCAAGAAACGATGTGAAATTCTCTTTGAGTTTTGAAGTCATAGATCATGATGTAGGAGGGCGCATTGGGAGGCTTTATACTCGTCATGGCAGTGTCAATACACCTACTTTTCTTCCTGTAGTGCATCCTTCTCAAACTCCCATTTCTCCTCAAGAATTATCAAGCGAATTTAATTGTGAAATAATCATTACAAGTGCTTACCTCCTAAAGCAATACCTCGCAAGAGGTAATATTGAATTCTCTGATCTTCATTCTTTTTTTCAATTTGATGGGCCTATAATGACGGACTCGGGTGCATTTCAGATTCTACACTATGGTAGTGTAACTATAAGCCCAGAAGAGATCATTCAATTTCAAGAAAATATACATTCAGATATTGCAGTTATACTAGACCTCCCTATTGGACCTGATCTATCTTATGAAGACGCTAAAAAAAATGTAAATCAAACACTAAAGAGGGCTAAGGAAAGCTTATCCCTAAGAAGTATTGAGGATATTCTTTGGGCAGGACCTATTCAAGGTGGCGCCTATTTAGAACTGGTAGAACAATGTGCAAAGTCAATGTATAATCTTGCTTTTGATATGTACGCTCTTGGAAGTGTTACTCCCCTTATGGAGCAATATAACTTTGCTCAATTGGTTGAAAGCATTGCTACTGCAAAGATGAATTTACCAGTTCAACAACCATTTCATCTGTTTGGTGCAGGACATCCCCTTTTTTTCTCCTTGATTGTAGCTTTAGGCTGCGATACCTTTGACTCTGCAGCTTATGCATTATTTGCAAAAGAGAATCGCTATATGACTCAAAGTGGCACGTATCTATTAGATTCATTAGAATTATTTCCCTGTTCTTGTCCCATATGCGTTAAATATACCCCATCCGATCTTAAAAACGCTGATTCTCAACTAAGATACGAGCTTTTATCACGTCATAACTTATACATCTCTCTACAAGAAATACGCACAATACGCCAAGCTATCTTAGATGGAAGACTCTGGGAACTACTTGAAGCAAGGGCACATGCACATCCCAGTTTTTTAAACGCTTTACATCGCCTAAAAAAATACCGAAATTGGCTTGAAAAGTTTGATCCAATTTCAAAGAGAAAAGCGTTGTTTTTCAGCGGCGGAAAGGAAGAATTGCAAAGACCTGAATTTATGCGGCATAAGAAATACGTAACAAAATACTATCATCCCCCTCCTTCCGCTCCAATTTTAGTTATTCTTCCTGAATCAAAAATTAAGCCATTTCGGTTGTCCCCTGAACACAATAGATTGATTGATCGAATGAAAGAAGTTTTTGGCAAGTATTTTTCCTATTTACATTTTGTAACTCTAGTTATTCCCTTTGGATGTGTCCCTAGCGAACTTGAAAATGTCTACCCTCTTTCTCAATTCGAAGCTTCAGGAATCATCGATCAAACAAGCCTTATTTATGCTTGGAAGGTTCTCGAAGAATATCTGCATATTCATCAATCATCTTACAGAGTTATCCTTCTTTTCAACGATAGTTCGCGG
>JAECRW010000070.1 GCA_016294985.1 Candidatus Sifarchaeum marinoarchaea
AATCTGTGTTATTTCTGGGACCTCTAGACATTGATGCAATTCCTCAGTCGTATAGCAGTTCAATATTCCAAAAAGTTCTTCCATTGACAGATAATCTTTATCCGCCAAAGCATTCTCAATTTTTTCTGCTATTTCCTCCTTTTGAGAGGTAGTGTCTTTCAATCTATCCTCAAAATCTGAGAAACGTTGTTCAAGAATGTTTAGAATTGCTCTACTTTTGATTCCCTTTGAGGAATAAAAAACAGTTGGAAATCCAACATCCTCTATGAAGAAGTCTTTATACTTCTCATCGATAAGTAAAATTAACTTAAGATCCTCAATGTAATCCTTTAAGACCCTTAATTTTTCCTTTTTTTTCTTCTTGTATCCTTCTGTCCAGAACCCAACGATTTCTAAGTATACTTTTATATTGCCTCTAATAAGGCCGAAATCTGGTATAAAGAGAGTACCAGTCTCAGGAACTATGATCGGTTCAGGTTCATGGACTACTGTCCATCCTTTTGGTACTTCCTTCTTAAAAAACTTAAAGAATTTTTCCTCAATTGAACTATCAAACACGGGTTTTTCTTCTATTTGCTTCTCAATAGAATCTGTTTTCAAATAAACTGTTTGTAGAGGGAATTCTTCTACCTCAGATGAGACAAGATACTGTCTATCTCTATAAAGAACTTTAATTTCAAAATCGAATTCATTTTCACTTTTTAAAAGAGATTTAGTTATCTGATGGAAGATGATTGACAATCTTTCGCCATAACTATGAAATTTCTTCTTAGATAGTCCCATCAAATAAGATTTCACGTCCTCGTTTCAAACTTATTCTTGTAGATAGTTGTCATAAACGCCATATATGCGTGCATGCAAAACCATCTGCTCATCATAATTCATGTCATAAAACAATCCGTATCTTTTGCAGAGCCAGTGGATTCTCTTCGCGAAAGTACCTGTTGCATCTTTCACTTGAAATATTACGCTTAATGAATTTTTGACAATTGTATCAATGACATGCCAGTTGTAAGTATTGATAATATCCTCTTCACTAGGAGGCTGATCTTCTTCACGAACCAATATTTGATTACTCTCATCATCGAGCCATAGAAGTTCTTCTAGTTTATCGACATCAACCTCAAAAGAATTAGCGATTTTTTTCAAGAATCTCTCTTTATCGGTGTTTGATAAAAATCCTGCCTTATCTTCATTAATTTTGTTGAAAAGAAATATCCTAAGGTCGCTTGGGGAGGTAATACCCTCTTTCAAAAAATTTGATTCTCTTGATTCAAAAGCATCGAAAGTAGGAGCTTGAAATTCATAATAACGCCCAAGAGTTTGTAAAATGCAACTGCCAATCTTATAGTCTCCAAAAATCTCAATTATTTCATTTTTATCGAAACTCGCTTGCTTAAGTTCTTTAGTGACAAGCTTTTCAAAATAATTGATAGTCTTCTTAATTTTTGCAGCTATTTCTTTGTCTTGCCTTGAAAGAAAAAAAGGTTGGAGGTACCTGATACTATTTTTTTTGGTTAGTTTGTATTTGAGCAGGCGAATTGGAAAACCCATTGGGATCCAAGTCCACTAGAATTAAAGGATCATACTTCACAGGAATGGTCATGTCCCACTTCATCTTTGGGGCCTGGTCTTGGTCTTCCTTCTTTTTTCGCCCGATAATCCTCGATAGCTGCATGAAGTGCATCTGCCGCTAAATTTGAGCAGTGCATCTTTCTAGGAGGTAAGCCATCTAATTCTGTTGCTACATCATCTCTTGTGATCGTCATTGCTTCATCAAGTGTCTTTCCTTCTGCCATTTCAGTGGTCATGCTGGAGGTTGCTATAGCTGAGCCACATCCGAAGGTCTTGAATTTGATGTCAATGATGGTATCAGTTTCTGGATCGACTTTAATAAAGACCCACATCAAATCTCCGCAGTTATGGAGACAGAACGCTTCAGTTGTGAAGGAATGGTCTCCGTCGACCTCCAGATTGTAGACCTTGCCAGAATAGTCCTTGCTTTGAATCTTCGTTATTGGAATATACACGTAGTCATTGTCGAACCATGAGTCGCGAGAAGCATGCGATTTGGGTTTATAGGTCAAACCTAGGATACTACATAGTCTTTTCAGGGAATCTCTTTGCCCTACGTGTAATCTATAACTCTCCTTATGCCTGACGCCATTCTTAACATAGGCTTTTTCGGTATATATTGAAGCGACAATCCTCTGTCTTAATAATAGCATCTTTACTTGCTGTGCTAATTCGAAAGATGTAGTACAATACCCTGCCCTTGCACCTTTCCTGTCAATGTTAATATAACCGTCACCTTTCCACAGCCCATATAGGATCGCTCTTTGTTTATTTGGTGGAAGGAGCATCATGAAATGGGGTAGCTTTCGGGTGTATCCATAATTACCAAAAAGTTTTTTGAAGAATCTTGTTAGCGCCGCATTATAGATGAATACATGTCGCGTATTTCTCTTTGGTATTCCATTAGTTTTTATATCGATGTCGAACAAATTCTTAGTTATTCCCCTTATGTCTTCTTCAATACCTATTTCATTGATGTTTAGACTGAAATCTATATATGTCTTTGAAGGCTCTTCTCTCGGATGACCTTCGGAAATGAAGTAACCACATAATCTAAGGAAATCTTCACTAATAGGTATCTTTTCGGGAATCGGTTTGCTTCTGAAATCCCATTCTGATTTCGTTACATCGATGTCTATGGATTCCATATCTTTTGTCTCTTTCAAAATGGGATAAAGGACTATATCGCCTTTTCTAAGATCTTCAGCATGATACCAAGCTGGTATAAGCCCTTTTCTGTGTTCCGTTCGCAAGAACTTGTCTCCTTTAGGTAACTTGATAGCGAGAACCATGTGTTCAGGTGTTACTGTAATTTCTCCAAACTTGTTCTTTAGAATCAGAATGTCGCCATCATACTCTCTTTCCGTCCTGTGAATTACATTGTGATACATACCATTGTGAGTGAGTACTCTGTCTTCAGGAGACGCGATTTCAATTCTGTTGAGATGACTATTCATATGAATTAATGTCTCTGGTGTTACACAGACAGGATTGCCCACTTTTCCGATTCCTACATCATCAGTATCTTCCAGCTCGCCAACATTGCGAGGATTCCTAAAATGATCCATAACCTTTTCTGAATAAACTCCTGCCACTTTTTCAACCCTCCTTCAAGATTTCTGGTGTCAAAGGTGATAAATCTCTGAGTCTTGTGACAATAGGAGGCAAAGCGTCGATTACGCGATCAGCTTCATCTTCCTTGGTCCATCTTCCCATCGTGAATAATATTGACCCGTGAACCAATTCGTGAGGTAACCCCATGGCCCTTAGGACATGTGAGGGCTCTAAAGTTTTCGCTGTACATGCTGAACCTGAAGAGCATGCTATGCCTTTTTCGTCTAGGTCTAATATGAGTGATTCGCCTTCGATATATGAAAACCTTACATGAACATTGTTTGGTAGTCTTTTTGTAGGGTGACCATTCAAATATGATTCAGGGATTAGTAGAATTTCCTTTATTAACCTATCGCGTATTTTTTCTAAACGCTTGCTTTCTTCACTCATTTCCTTCTGAATAATCTCTGCAGCCTTTCCGAAGCCTACTATATTAGGAATGTCTTCTGTGCCACTTCTGATGCCCCTTTCTTGGCCGCCTCCCTGCAAGACACCCTGAATACTCACGCCCTTTCGAACATACAGTGCTCCTGTCCCTTTAGGTCCATAGAGATCGTTTGAGGAAATAGAAAGAAGATCGATATTATCTTCACGAACGTTTACTGGGATCTTTCCAACTGCGGCGACGCCATCGACATGAAAATAGATTTTGTTGTCCCGTGTGATCTGCCCAATTTCCTTGATTGGCTGTATTGTACCAACTTCCCCGTTTGCATAATTTACAGAGACTAAAAATGTTTTTTCAGTGATCGCCTCATTAATCGCATTTGGATCTACCATACCATATTCGTCAACAGGCACTAATGTTGTTTCATAGCCTTCCTTCATAAGTGCCTTAGTGATATTCAATATTGACATATGTTCAACTGTAGTGGTGATGATATGATTTTTACCTCGTGCACGATATGCTGTACCTTTTATGGCAATGTTACTACTCTCGGTAGCACCTGAAGTAAATATAATTTCTCGTGATGGATCTTCAGCACCTATAAGTTGACCTACCTTATTTCTTGCCTCGTTCATTGGTCCTCGTACATCATTACCGAATGAGTGTAATGAAGAGGGATTGCCAAATACTTTAGTGAAATAAGGCATCATCGCCTCAGCAACTCTCGGATCAATAGGTGAAGAAGCCGTATAATCCATATAAACTCGGGTGTCATCTACTGACATTTTCATTAGCCCCTAAATCACTCAAAATATACCTTGTTTTGTGACTATTTTATCATATATTATTTTACTTTTTATTTTACTTATGATAGAACCAAAAAGAAAACGTAAAAGAGATGGTCAAAAAGAATCTCTACTTTCTTCGGGATGCAGTTGAGACTTCAAGTGTTTCTTTTGTTACAAGTTCATATAGGATGGCATTTGTACTCGTCTCAGAGGGTCGCAAAATTCTTCCTAATCGCTGTATAAACTGTCTTTTTGAACCAGAGCCACTTACAATGATCCCAATATTTGCATCGACATCCCACCCTTCATCCAAAACCCTGCCTGTAACGAGCTTCGAGTATATTCCTTTTCTAAAATTATCAAGGATCATTCTACGTTCTTCAAGTTTAGTCTTATGCGTGATCTCGGGAATTAGAAACTTCTTTGCTATTGCATGCACTATTTCGTTAAATTCACAAAAGATAATGACTTTATCACGTTTATGCTGTATTAAGAGATTTTCTGTAATTTCCAGCTTTTTTTCTGCATTCATTGATATTTTCCTGGCTTCTTGGCGTGCTAAAAGTGCCTCTCTAGCTTTTTTGTCTCGTCCAGACCTTAAAACTAACTTTTCAAAATCAAAAACTCTGTATTTCTGAATATAATCCTTATATTTTTTGTCGAAGGCGTTGTATTTTCTTTGTACTTCTTCTTCTAATTCTGTTTTTATTGTTTTCAATTCATAAGGTGCAACGTATCCGTTATCTACCAATTCTCCATGTTCTGTCCTATAAATGACTTTTCCAACAAGAACATCAAGATCCAGATGTAATTCATCACTTCTTTCGGGAGTTGCACTCAATCCCAATCTCTTTGAAGCAATTGTTCCTTCTGCGATTACTCGATAAGTTGGAGCAGGCAGATGATGCACTTCATCGAAAATGAGGAGGTCAAAGGCGTTTTGAAAGCGCTTCACGTATATGTGAGCCGAGTCGTATGTTGTAATAGTGATTTCGCCTAATTCCTGTTTCCCTCCGCCCCAGATACCTATATTTTCCTTAGATACTCCTATATGTTCAACAATTTGCGACCGCCATTGATACAAAAGATTTATGGTCGGAACAATAACCAACGTTCTACTCTTTGTATTGTGAATAGCATCAAGACCCAAGAATGTTTTTCCAGTACCTGTAGGAAGGCAAATTATACCTCTGAAATTATTTTCAATCCATTTACTTAGTGCATCTTCCTGATAAGGGCGGAGAGCATATCTGTTCACCGTTTCAAAACTAAGTTTTTCTCCATAAGAAAACTCGATTTTCACGGCATATTTTGAAATAAGAAATTGCACAATCTCTGAAAAATACATAGGTAGCGTCTTAAAATTTTTGAATTTTGCATCATATTCTAACAGATGTCGTATAGGGTCTACATCGAGAAAGACGTGAGGTTGAAGAATAAGATCGTAATTTATTAGCTTAAGAGAAACGTCGTAGGACTCCAAAAGCAGCAGCTCACATTTTTAGTTTTATATACTAATTGTCATAAGAACATAAAAAACTACACCTTTTAAACTCCCTTTCAAAGGGAGGTTTTTTCCTTCAGGATGAAGTCTTAACGGGATGATTCACTAGCTGTAGTTTTCAACGACTTTACAAAATTAATTACGAACTTCAAGCTAGTTGCAGCAGTTCTTTCACTGACTGGTTTTCCATCATACTCTATAATATTCGCCAATAGTTGTTGTGCAACACCGTTTGCAATCTGAAACGCATTTGAATGGTATTGTTTTGTGATCTGAAGTGTTATTTTAAGGTTTAAAAGGCACTCTTCAAAATTTTGTTCCCGAAAAGCTTGTGCGGCTTGTTTTAAATACATTATTTCCATATGGGGAGGCACTTGTCCTTCTTGAACAGGTTTTTCTTCCATTTGGACGGGCGTCTCTTCAGTGTGAACAGGTTTTTCTTCCATTTGGACGGGCGTCTCTTCATCTGTTTGGATAATTTCTTCCTCTATGAGCCTTGTATGATTTCCATGAGCCGTCCATATCTTGGATAACGTTTCTTGGTTTATTTGGAAGCCACAATTTGTGCATAAAACTGTATCAAGTTCTAGATGTTCCTCACAATTGGGGCATAAATAATATCCTTCAGTTATTTCAAGCTCCTCTACAGGTATATTTTCTACTTTTATCGTAGTCTCAGGAACAATCATTTGAATTGGCATTCTATCTGCAGAAAAACTTACTTGCATTTCACCTATTGAAATATGTTCACTGGACGAGTATGGATGAAGAGTAATTGAATAATGAAATTGGTGCTGCTTTCCAGATGTGATTATACCTTGATGTACGAATTGTACAGAATCTATCTCTGTAATGGGGAACAACTCCACCTCACTGGCGGGTTGAATATCTCCTTCGATAATGTATAGCGATTCGATGGGATGTTTTGTAGTGTTTCTTACCATAATTTGAACATTAACAGTAGTTCCTGGAAGGATTGTATCTTTTGAGAGAACTCTTTCAACGTTTAAAGGAAGAACCCTTTTTGTGTTGCTTTGTGACACATCCTTTCCGTCCAAGCAGTCTTATTCTTTTTTTATCTATATTGTATATAACTTCTGTTAAGAAACAAGAATTTAGACGAATGTTATTATGAGAATGGCGAAACAAGAGCCGAGAGTCTCAATTGGCTCTTTACAATATCCATGGAATCAAGAAGCAGTTTTTAAATCTTGTGAGAAAACTCTACACATTCTTTGATTTATATGAAAAAAGTATTAATTAGCTTTCAACATAAAGAGGGAATTATAACTTCAACAATCGCCAATTGTTCGACGCACTTCACGTAACAAGGAAAAAATGAGGGCGCCATGCATACTGGCGTCTTTTTATTTCTTTTTCAACGTAATCTCGATTGTACTTACGCTGCGAGTTCTTCCATCACTTTCATCAAGTTCTTCTGATCCGATCTCGATTTTTTCTAGTTCGACAATATCCTTCATAAATCTCTGTCTCACAATCTCAGCGACATCTACTGCTGTCGATATAGATCGTCCTCTCGCTTTAAGAGTACAGCTATCAAACCCCCCCTGGTTTAATTGTGTGACAACTGCAAGGACGTAGTTCATGACAGGCTTTCTGCCGATGTAAATCGCGCTAGGGTCTCTTTCGGACATTTATGCAAACCTCCAAAACTTATTTCTTTTTAATTAGCGTAATTTCCATTGTACTTACGCTACGTGTTCTATTTCCTTCTTCAGCTAACTCTTCAGTGCCAATTTCGATCTTTTCGACATCGACAATATCTTTCATAAATCTCCGTCTCACAATCTCAGCGACATCTACTGCTGTCGATATAGATCGTCCCCTCGCTTTAAGGGTACAGGAGTCGTATCCCTGATTGAGCTGAGTGACAACTGCAAGGACGTAGTTCATGACAGGCTTTCTGCCGATGTAAATCGCGCTAGGGTCTCTTTCGGACATTTA
>JAECRW010000008.1 GCA_016294985.1 Candidatus Sifarchaeum marinoarchaea
TTCAAAATTGATAAGAGATTTTGTAGATGAAGTTGAACAACTCAAGCCGGTTGGTGTCGAATTGTTGCCAGAAGTGAAAACCAGGTGATGATTGTGAGTACGGATTCACCAGACGTCGATATGGATGTAACAGAAGAAGAAATGAAATACAAATGGAAACATTTACGGACTGACGGTGAGAAGAAATCAAAAAAATTAGATTTGAACATTGAAAAGTGCATTGGTTGTGAATTATGTAAGATTGTTTGTCCAGTCGATGCTATAGAGATAGGACCTGTAGCAGAGGTAGCTACAGGAGAACTTGAGAGAGGAACCGTTCCATTAATTATGATTGACCAAGATAAATGCGTATTCTGTGGTTTATGTGCGATAATCTGTCTTGAAGAGGCTTTAGAATTTGAGTTTGATGAAAAGTCTATTGAGGACTTAGATTATCCTAAATTAAAGAAAGATCCCAAATTCTTTGAGGGCACTATAGCGGTGTACCATCTCGAAAAATGTGATCCATCAGGATGTAAAGCGTGCATAAACATTTGCCCGCAAGAATGTTGGTATATACCAAAGGATATTGAGGAAAAGACAGGGGATAAGATCAAAGTTAAAGAAGATGATTGTAATTATTGCGGTGCCTGTGTCAATTCGTGTCCTGAAAACCTGATTGAAGTAAAACGAACGAAAGTGAAGCATACAGAGATACCAGATGTGCCCTGGATGAATTCTTGGAAAGAGGCATTTGAAAAGTTAATAGGAAAGACAAAGGAGAGCGATCTATCGCGAATAATTGAATACAAGAAAGAAGAAAAGCCATTAATTAAAAAAACGCCAGCAGAAATACCAGAAATACCAAAAGAATGTCAAAAGTTATTAAAAGAGAAAATTGAAGAGCTAGAGAAGCATTTTCGAAGCAAGGAAGGAATCAAAACACGTCATTTTACCGAAAAGGGAGACACCGAAAAAGTACTAAATTCTTTTTTAAGAAGTAAGAAGAAATTAAAAAACAAAAAAGACAAAGAGACATAATCCTGAGGTCATGTGTATATATAGCAGCTATATGTCGCTTTGTATTATTATTTTTTCTGAGTTCTTGAGGTAGGAAGAATCCACATACAAGTTGGGTGTATTTATTGAAGCATAGCGCTCCAATTTACTCTCCAAATCTTCTAAAGTCTTTTTTCCTAAGTTTTCATTGATCTTTGCATCCACCCAGAGTGTTGATCCTCCAAAAGTGTTTGGATTAAGTATTTTCTTTTTGATGATAGGATTGCCGCTTTTTATAACATATTCAGCATGCGATAATGCCTTTTCTAACAACTCATACTCCTTAGAGGGATCATTGGCTTTTGGATCAAAATTGTACACAACTACATCAGCAAGGGCACCGATTCCTAAATGGCCTCTTTGTATATCGATACCTAATGACTTTGCTTGACTTGCACGAGTGATTATAGCAATTTCATAAAGAGTATATTCACGTTCAATGTTTGGGAGTATTGAATTGTTTTGAGCATCAGGATGAAGCATGCTGATTGTTTGATTCCTAGCGAGCTTACTTATCAGCCAGCAAATAACCTTCGGATAATCATTCAGTAGACCCATATTAGGATGATCTGTTGATAACTGCACCTGCCAAGGATTATCCACTTGCAGCGCAATTTCGAGACCAATAATCCATTTTATTCCATCAACATATTTTTCAGGAGAGAAATTGACGGGAACTGCTCCAAAATTTCCTTCTAACTCGATATTATTGCTTATCCATCGATCATTAGCCATTTTAGCAAGATAATAGGCATAAGCACCATCAGGAAAAACAGCAGTTGATGTATGAAACGTTATTTGGCCAATATCGAGATCAACCTTTTCATGTGTATTCACGTAATCGGCTGTAATTTCACTTTTTGACGCAAAACTTTGCCAGTCTTCTCCTCCATAACTATGGAATTGGGCATGAGCAAGATGGATTAATTGCTTTCGGCGTACTTTGTTACTTTTATTTATGTCTTGAATAGATTCCAGCGTTTGTATAGTTATATCTATGTTACCAGGGCGTCCTGCTTGGTTTGGATGAATATGTATAGAATGAGGCAAATTTAGCAATTCATTGACCTTTACAAGGCCTTTAACAATATCAAGTGGACACAAATCATAGCCCAGAATTTGTTTTACGATCGATTTTGTATCCTTTCCCCAAGCCCACATTTCAGCGCCGCCAGGATTTGCTAACTTTAATCCATACCCTTTAACTGATTTAAGAAGCCAAGAAAGATATGTCGCGCATTCTTCAAGTTTATCTTTTTTTAGAAAATCTAGTACATATGCATCAGATCCAACAAGAACTAAAATTGCCTTATCAATGAAAGGGATATCTTGAAATTCTAAATGTGTATGACGTGCCAAGTGAGCGGCAACTGCGGCTTCAATGAATAGTGTATACCCTTGTTTAATATATTCCTGGCCAACCTGAGAGGTTGTAAACAGAGACTTTGAGTGTTGTCTTGTAAACATACGTCCAAAATTAACTGACTGAGAACTTATATGCGCATGAATATCGATTGCACCAGGCATTACAATCATATTCGATGCATCTATGATTTCTGCGCCTACAGTCGCCTTTTCTACGATTTTTCCATCTTTAATTACAATATCTAAAGTTTCTCCATCAATATCATTGATAGGATCGTAAACATATCCGTTTTCTATGATTATAGAATCTGTCATGTCAGGGTACCACCTTTTGGACTTTCAGGCACTTGAAAGACGCATAATATCGCTTGGTGATTCATCCGTTGATTCTATCGTTGCTCGAATATTCTTAAAAAGAGGTATTCCATTGCTTTGAATAGAATTTCCTGTTGTCATGTTAGCCCAGAGACCCACTGGAACTAATCCGATGCCTTCTTTAGTTTCTTCTGCCTCTCTTACTTTCACAATAACTTCGCCATATTTCGTACGTATCTTAACAGGGTCATTATTTTCTACACTTAACCTTTTCATATCTTCTTTGTGCAACAACACGATTGCAACTTCATTGAAATATTCTATGCTTGTTTTATCGGAATCAGCGCTTTTGCCTTGCTTTATGGTTCTTATCGTGGTTAACAAAACTTCAATTTCTGTAATAATCATTTTGAAAAAACTCATCGAAGTTCCCTCTGCCATATTTCGGTTAAAAGTTGTATTAAGTATTTAAAAATAATATAAGGCAAAATTATGTTTTTGTAACATAAAATAATCGGAGATAAGGTAATGCCAGAAATTTTTGAGGATAATTCCCTTATTTTTCACCACAAGCAAGACAGCAATTTCTAAAAATCGTTTAAACTGGCGAGCAAAGGCCTTATTAGAGAATAACATCACCGCCATTAAGAACAAAAGAATTTTAGATCTTGCGAGTCATGATGGACGATTTAGTTATGCCGCCGTAAAGTTAGGAGCAACTTTCGTGAAAGGAATTGAAGGCAGACCTTATCTTGTTCAATATGCAATACAGAATTTCCAAAAGTATAAGATACCGAGCACTTTATATTCTTTTGAGGTTGGAGACATTTTCAAAAAACTTGAGGAAGTAACTCCCGGATCTTTTGATACTATATTATGCCTCGGTATATTCTATCATGTTTTGCATCATGCGCGCCTACTGGAGTTAATTGAAAGAACACAAGCGCAATTTCTGATATTAGATACTTGAGTTGCTTTAGCAAAAGGATCATATAAAAAATTACCAGAATTCTTCCTCAAAATCATTGGATGGCTGCTTTTCGGTGCATTACAAAAACCATGGAAGCCCGCAATTATACAATTATATCCTGAGAGCAGTGCTATAGAAGGTGCAACCATCGATACGCATAATCTTAGTGGTATGCCTTCACAAGAGGGTGTGGAAGTATTATTGAAGCATTTTAGTTTAAAATTTCAACAGATTAACTGGTTCAATCTGGGCATCAAAAATTGGAGGCATCTTGAAGATTACAGAAAAAGAAGACGAGTTTCATATTTTTGCGAAAGAATAGTTTAGCATGCAGAAGTTGTCAAAAATAACGATATAGGAAAAAGAAGTTCGATTTTGACGTTTAGCCAGCCAAAAAATATGAGGGGTAGAAAAACCAAAACCTAACTCAGATAAAAGATACATCTTTCAAAAGATGTTATTTTTCATCTTCTAGCATTATTTCTGCAACCCATTGTGCAGCCCTTCCAACAACGCCAGGGCATTTATCAACATGTGCGCCAGCTTCTTCAAATTCTTTGAATTCCTGTGGATCCCTCAAATTAAAAGATCGACCAAAGATTTTCTTTTGAATGTCGCGACAGATAACGCTTCCATATTCAGCTTCAAAGCGTTCATACAACTTTCTAGCTTTTTCATAAGCCTTGAAGCGCTTACCTTCTGGATCGCCTGCCTTGAACGCTTGCAAATCTCGACCATATTTTAAACTTAAGGCCATTACGCCACCTGTTAGTGCGCCACAAACCGATCCCATTAATCCAATTCCAGCAGCAAGGCCAGAGGCAGATTTAAAGACGACCTCACTTTCTAAGCCAAAAGTATCTTGAATTGCTAATAATACACATTGGGCGCAGCCATAATATTCCTTTTCGTATTTGCACCCTAGATCATACGCCTGTTTAATTTTGTCCATATTTCTCTCTCCATCCGTTTCTATTTTGAAGTTATTTATCTGCTTTTAGTACCTATAACGCTTTCTCATCACCATAAGCCCTCATGTGGCTTATGATAATTACGCGAAATGTGTATTAGAAAATTACGAGGGGAACTTAAAAAGCTTCACAAATAAAAGGAGGTGAGAAAAAATGAAGAAAAGATGGACTCCTGAAGAAGAGGAACAATTAATAGAGTTATGGAATAATACTTCACTCACCTATGAACAGATTGCTGGTGAATTAAACAGAAGTTATAACTCAGTTGAAGGTAGAATAAGGAACTTAAGAAAAGCGGGAATATTAGGCTATAGAAACCCCAAAATCAAAAATCGCTATGAAAAAGATTTGGATAATGTAGAGAATTGTACTCCTTGTGGTGCTTATTTCATAACGTTGGTTTTAGGTGACGGCAATCTGCAAAAAAGAAAAGTGCAATTTGATTTTAAAAAAAGGGATTGTATTGAATTTAGAGCTATTATGTGTCATATACTGAACATAACTCCTCCATTGCATATATGCTGGCGAACAAATAATCCAGATGGTGTGTTACAAATCTATTCAAAAGCATTAGTTGAGCTCTTAGCTTACACCTATGGGCTACCGATAGGAAGGAAAAGCGGACTGGTGAGACTACCACGGCAGTTAATGAAATCAACTGATCCAAAAATACACGGTGCCGTAATGCGTGCTGCATATGAATGTGAAGGTGGTGTTAGTTTACATGATAAAAGTCTTTGTGTAATTATTGGCAACTCCTCTATCTTATTTCTACAGGATCTAACTGAACTCCTTGATAGTTATAATATTGAAAATACCATTTACGGTTATAGATTACACATATCATCTCTGGAATCAGTATTGAAGTTTTACGAAATGGCGTATTCTGTATTTGATCTCAAACTCCATGTGACTGCCAAAAGGGCGGGATTAGAGACATTAATTACACATAAATCTAATAAACGTCCATATAAGAGAAAAAATGAGCGATAAACTGTTTTTTCTGCACCTTGAAATGAAGTTATGATTCTTCTTGTGCCCAATCTTGAATGTATACGCTAGAAGGCAATCCGATCAAAAGAAGTGAATGTGGATTTGACACAAGTTATGCACAAAAAGTATTGCGTTATTGTCAAGAAAAAGTGCGCTTTGGGGGAGTATCTTATTTTCTTTGAGTGTAACCGTCATTCTAATTAGACTAGAATAGTCACAGGGTCTGAATGTTATTACAATTGAATCAAAATAGTAACAAATCTATATTTTTCTCTATAAATTGATACCAGTGACTCGTCAACAACATTAACGGGCGATGTGTGTTCACTTTCACGACGGTCCCCAATCTTTAAATAGGCTTTAGCAGAACTATTTTTGATGATGCTCGTGAGGAACGCAGCGATACACGACTGCTATGTCGATAGTAGTTTCAGGAAAGTCTCTTAAGGTTCAAAAAATGCGAACATCAGTCCATATATAGTTGAGAGAGAGAGGTGTGCCTCCCCCATGTTTGTAACCGTCCAAATCCCGTTGGGATTTTACAAATATTCCACAAAGATTGTTTTGCATTATTGAAAGACGAAACATGTTTATAAAGTAATGAACAATCTACCTAATATTATCCTAAAACATCCGCTTCAGATATTTAGGCGCTTTTGAGGGAAGAATATGGACGAGATTATTGATAAGGTAATGAAAGGAGAAATTAAATTTTACAGAGTTGAAGAACACGTTGGAAATGACGTCAATTTGGCTACAGAAATTAGAAGAAAAGCTCTAGAGAAGCTGAAAAATACCTCACTTGAAAATATTGGAAAATATTCTATGGATATGAACTTAACAGCAAAAAGAAATATTGAAAATTCCATAGGCTGTGCACAAATCCCGATTGGCGTTGCAGGTCCTCTTAAAGTCACTGGCGATTATGTTGATGACGAAATTTACATACCTCTTGCCACCACTGAAGGTACACTCGTTGCGAGTACGAATAGAGGTTGCGCAGCAATTACACGAAGTGGAGGGGCAAAATCAAAAATAATAAGAGATGGAATTACGCGCGCACCTGCTCTAAAAGTTCCAGATTTAGAGCATGCCTATAAACTTGTAAGCTGGGTAAGTGAAAATCAGAAGAATATCACGAACGTTTTCGATGATACTGATCCTTTCTTAAACCTAATCAGCATTACCCCATGGATCGTTGGTAGAACTGTTTTTCTACGTTTTCGCGCTAATACCTATGATGCAATGGGTATGAACACAGTAACAAAAGGCGCTCGATTTGCCTGTGACTTTATAACTCAAGAGCAACCCTATGCGAAATTAATCAGCGAATCAGGGAATATGTGTGTAGATAAAAAACCCAGTGCAATGAATTGGCTGCTAGGTAGAGGAAAAACTGTAATTTCAGAAGTAGTTCTGAAAAAAGAAATTGTAAAGGATGTACTGAAAACAACACCTGAAAAGATAGCAGAACTTGCCTACCGAAAATTATTTTTGGGTGGTGCTCAAGCATTAGCCCTAGGATTCAATGCACACGTCGCGAACATCGTTGCGGCAATTTTCTTAGCTTGTGGACAAGATGCAGCACATATTACAGGTTCTAGTATGTCTATCATTACTCCAGAAGTGACAACGAATGGAGATTTGTATATTGCTGTTACAATACCATCGCTTGAAACTGGAACCTTTGGCGGAGGAACGGGATTGCCAACTCAAAGCGAGGCTCTTAGTATAATGGGATGTCTAGGCCCTGGCAATCCACCTGGAGCAATGGGAAAGAAGTTTGCAGAGATAGTAGCAGCAGCAGCGTTGGCTGGAGATATAAGTCTATTATCAGCGCAGTCTGCACTTCACTTGACTGGTGCACATGAGCGTCTTGGACGTGGGCATGTCTAATCGGACTAAATTCCTCTTATCTGTTAGAGGAAATCATGGAATTTCGACATCTTTCCCAACAGTAATTGTAAACCCACCGCATACGTCTTTCAAAGCTTCATAGCAGGATAAGCCTTGCGACATTAGCTGTCGAATTGTATCCTCTAGTTCTTTTTGTTTTTTCACTTTTTCAAGTACCTGAGTCGCTCTGACTTTTGGAATTACAACAACTCCATCGGAATCTGCTACCACAATATCACCAGGATTGACTAGAACGCCACCACATTGAATTGGAACGTTGATATCGCCGAGTACACTGCAATCACCTGCATTTGGTGTTATAGCACGGGCATACACAGGAAACTGAATTTCTTGAATCCCATCAACATCTCGTACGGCTCCATCGATGATTACAGCCACGATTCCTCGTGATTTGCAAGAAGTTGAAGCAAGCTCGCCCCAGATGGCTGTGTCTTTATGGCTTCGAACATCAATGACGAGTATATCGCCAGGTTCTGCGTAATCGATAGCGGCAACCGGAGTCAAATAATCGGCGGCCATAGTCCTCGCAGTAACAGCTGGTCCTACAACCTTATCGATAGGTATGACAGGCTTGATTTCACTATGCATTGCTTGGCTTTTCTCCATCGCATCACTCAAAAGTGCGGTTGGAAATTTAGCTAATTCTTTGATCACATCTTTAGAAGGACGTTCAATTTTCTCAATAATCAAAAAAAGACCTCCATTCGAATTTCGAAATAAATTTTCTAATCCCATTAAAGACTAAAATATGTTTTTAAATTGCATAGTCTTATCTTTGAAATAAAAAGTATTAACATAAAAATGTAAAAAAACAACGGTTTTAATGGCAAAAATAGACTGCGCGCAGCAATATTTATAAATGATATAAAGGTATACAAATATCAATGTAAAGGTACCATCCACGTGATACACCAAAAATGGTTGAAAAACAATGGAAGACTTATCAAAAGGTTTTGATAAAGGACTTATTTGTCCAAGATGTGGACATCAGATGAATATCCTGACTCACGGCACTCACAGATGTCCACAATGTGGTTTTTGGCGAAGAATTCACGTTTAAACAATCAAATTAGGATAGACATTAATAGAATTAGCAATTTCTATTAAATTAAAGTAAAACGTTCCTTCTACGAAAGTAAAGACATATGTAAGATTTCCGCTTACAGCTTTTTCTTTAAAGACGATGTACTTGTCGCGATTCCATTGCATTGCCATATGTCGCTCGGCACAGTGTTTTATAATGGCTTTACTGCCATTAATTACCACTAAACCGTTAGAAAGTGGCAGATATGGATTTTCATGGATATCTGAAGGATTTAAAGTGATTAATGTATTCTCTGCAAGACTGGGAGAATACATGATACTATTTTCGGCAGGAAATCTGATTTCAACTGTGCTTTTCTTTTCAAGAAACATCTTGATAGTTATTGTGGTACCATATTCCCCTTTGGTATAATTAATTTGATAAGGACCGCCTTTAATTTTAATTTTTAGATTAGGAGCTGATGTAGGTTCTGGGGAAATAATTGATGAAACCTTAGAAATAGTGTTCTTAGAAGGATCAACCTTTAATAGAGTATTGTGATATCCTAATTTCATTTTCAATTCAGCAATTACATTATCTAACAATATGAGAGCGGAATCTATAAGTTTAATAGATTCTTTAACTTCAATCTCCCAAGGAAACCATCCTGTTGAATCTGATACTTCGGCAAGCAAAATTTGTTTCCAAATGTTGAGAAGTGTTTGCTCTTCGTCTGAGACATCTATTCCTTTCTCACTGGTCTTCTTAAGCAATGTTTCAGCAATTAGTGCTTCTTGTCGTGCCCGATAAGTATATGCTCTTACAAAGGCATCATCCTCATAATCAGCTATATTATTACCCATCCAGCGCCAAACACCTTTGCATTTCTTCATGTCCCAAGTTGCTTCTGGAATTTTTGGAATTCTTTCAGGCTCGGTCATCTCATTTAACATTGTTACAATCTCGCTTATGAATGCGAAATAGCATCCTTCTGCTTCAAATTTTTTCAATTTTTTTTCATGTCCTTGTGCTCTTGATGAAGCATAGCGAAAGTCATTATTGTAAGCATAAGTATTGGCAAATTCTCCATCATACGCCCATGACCAACGAAATTCTATATCATTAATAAATTTGGGTTTTGTAAAAAGAAGCACATTTAATTGACTTGCATCAGCGCTAAGAGACTGTGTTGAGTTATCCTCTAAGAAGTAAAGTGGAGATCGTATTTTCATTCTATGATGTAAGTAATAATACCATGGATCACTTGCTACGACAACAGTATCATAGTCGTAAGAATTAAGCAGTTCAGCATATCCAGGTGTCCACTGACTTTCTTGTGCAAAAAATAATCCAGAGCGAACGAGATCTAAAGAATCAAGCAGTGCATCTGAAATCTCTATTGATTTTACCATATCAATTCGAGGATAAGCCACCAAAAACTGCTCGGAGTAATGACTTACTATAAGTTCGATTTTCCCTTCGCTCACAAGATATTTAAGGAGACCTAATATTTGGGGGTATCTTTGATGTAACAGTTCGAGCATATAACCACTTAGTTCAATATTACATCTCCACGTGCTATGGCGCTGATACATTTTGAGGAGTGGATAAAACGATTCTTCTATAACTCGATTTTCGATGGCAGTTGATCCTGGAACATATTGAACATTAAAGTGATATAAGGCCATAGTATATTTCTGATGACCTGCTATGGAATCAACATGTATAGTGAGGACTGGGCTCTCCTCAAATGAGGTGGGCGAATTAAATATTCTCAAAGAAATCAAATAAGCTCCTTTTCGTGCGGGTGTCCAAAAAAATGAGATATTCATAGTTTGATAACTCGATATAGTAAGCCTTCGAGTCTGCTCTCGAGTTCCATTCACTAAAAGAACGACATCTAAAGAACTGCTAAAAGGTCCAAGATATTTTACACTTCCTTCAATCTTCAGCCGATTGCCTGCATGAACTTTTTTAGGTTTAATTATATCTAATTTGATAATTTTGATGTTATTATCTGAATATGAAGTTAGTAATATTGGACTTACAAACAAAATAACCAGGAAAAAAAGAAATGCTGTTTTCTTATATTTTGTTAATTTAAACATAGAAGTTAGATATCAGATTATCCTATAAAAAATTAAGTCTGAAACAAGTAAAGATTACAGAGCTAAACATGCAATAAGAACTAGTAATTATCTACTTATGGTGATATGAATTTCATTAAAAGTTTTTTTTTCTCCTCTTAATGTCGCTATAATCGGAGCAAGCAGGAATAGAGGAAAAATAGGGTATATAATCCTTGAGAATATGATTCTTCAGGAATTTGAGGGTACACTTTATCCAATAAATCCTCACGCAGAGAAGATCTTAAATCGTCAAGTGTATCCAAATATAAGAACTGTTCCAGAACCTGTAGATCTCGCAATAATAGCCTTAGCAGCACCAATTGTTCCTAAAATTGTTCAGGAATGTGGAGAGAATGGGGTTAAGGGAATTATAATCGTCACCGGAGGCTTTGGGGAAACAGGGAGTGAAACAGGAACTGAACTTGAATATGAAATTAGAAGAATTGCCAGCCAATATGGAATGAGAATCATTGGTCCAAATTGTATTGGAATTTTTGATCCGTATACTGGTGTCAATAGTTTTCTTGTACCACGTGAAAGGACAATTGGGTATCCAAAAAGGGGAAACGTTGCTATATTATCCCAATCTGGAGCAATACTTGTAACACTCATTGAATGGTGCGCATACCGGGGGATAGGAATAAGCAAGACTTGTTCGTATGGTAACGCCGCAATAAATGTGAATGAAAGCCATCTTTTAGATTATATAAAGCAAGATAATCGCACGAAAGTCATAGGAATGTACGTAGAAGGTGTGAGAGATGGTAGGCAATTTTTCGAAACACTAAAAAATGTAACTCAGGTGAAGCCGGTGGTTATAAGCAAAGCTGGCAAAACCAATGCTGGCGCAAAGGCTACAAGATCACATACCGGCTCCCTAGCAGGATCAAATGAGTCATTTAACGCTATGTTTAGGCAGACAGGTGTTATCACTGCAATCGATCTGGAAGAGCTCCTTGATATCTGTAATTGCTTTGTAACTCAGCCATTACCCAGAGGAAACACTGTCGGTATAATAACAAATAGCGGTGGACATGGTGTCTTGGCAGCTGATGCTCTTGAACAAAATAATTTACGTTTGGCAGAATTTGATAGTAAAACAATTGATCAGTTACACACGTTACCTCAACACTGTACACCTTCAAATCCAGTTGATTTAGCAGCTGATGCGGATACAGAAAGATATGAATGGGTAACAAAACTCATTCTGAATGACCCGCAAGTAGATGCTGCACTTGTGATAATAATTCCAAGCGGTCCAAACATCGAATTCCAGACAATTAAAAAGCTTATTGGAGTAATTAAAAATACCGACAAGCCTGTTATATCATGCTTGGGGAGTACATTCAAGCAATTTGAAAGATACAAGAGGATATTAGAGGGGGATGGAATTCCTGTCCATACTTTACCAGAAAGAGCTGTTAGAACCTTAGGTGCATTGGTAGAATACAATCAATGGATTCAGTATGGAGATGAAAAAAAAGAAAAACGTGTCCTTTGATACGCTATACTGCGATTTTTATTCCAAGTACTCTAACAATTTCCTTGTAGCGGTTTCTTACAGTAACTTCAGTTATCCGTGCAATTTCTGCAATCTCTCTTTGGGTTCTTCGTTCTCCTTCAGTAATGCTTGAGATATATAAAGATGCTGCTGCAAGGCCAGTTGGATCTTTTCCAGCAGTTATTCCTAATTCTTTTGCCTGATTTAGAATGTCTATTGCGCGCTGCTGAGTCTTTCCAGAAATTTTTAATTCTTCACTAAATCGGGAAATGAAGTCAACAGGACTAGCGATGGGGATTGAAATATGGAGCTCTCTTAAAATTAATCGATAGCAGCGACCTAACTCTTTCTTATTAACACGAGTGCATTGAGCGATCTCATCTAAAGTACGAGGAACTTTCCTAAGCCGTGACCCTGCATACACAGATGCTGCAACCATAGCTTCTATTGAACGTCCACGAACTAACTTTTTTTCTATTGCCCGTCGATAGATGACTGCTGCTGTTTCTTTAACTCCGTTATGAATTCCAAGTTGACTGGAAAGTCTTTCTAATTCTCGTATTGCGTGTGAGAGGTTACGTTCATAAGAACCTTGTGATCTCGTTCTAATTTGCCATTTCCTCAATCTATAAATTTGAGCACGTCTTTTTGGCGACAATTTATTTCCGTAAATATCTCTATTTTCCCACCCGATCATTGTCGAAAGTCCCATAGAAGGTACCACACACGAAACTGGACTACCAACTCTGCTTCTTTTATTTCTTTCATCTGAAGTGAACGCTCTCCATTCAGGACCTGTATCTATTAAGTGTTCAGTAATTACCAAACCGCATATACTACAAATTCGCTCCCCGCGAATAGAATCCATTACAATTTCAGCTGAACCGCATTCAACACATTCTTGAGAAGAAATAGATTCATTAGGGAAAAAATGGGTATCGGTAAATTCCGTACTCTCCACCATAAAAACACAGCCTTTGTCTAATTTATTGAAAAAGCCTTTTTGAATTATTATTCAATCAGACTTTTGATTCCTCATCACAAATATTGTAATGAAGATTTGTGATATAATATTCGCATACGCCATATTTAAATGTAACTATTATTCGCAATATTTTTGATCATTTTTCTAAGATAATCGCGAAATAATTTGTAATATTCTTAGTAAATAGTTCGTCTCATAACTCCCCTTCTTATTTTGGAGAACAACATTCTTTTATTGAAAAACTGCATTCTTTAATGATGTGGTAAAAGTCTCCGCATTATTTGCAAATACACTTTGCGAATTTAACATGTGGTATCATATAGGTATATAGGATACCAAAATTCAATGACAAAAGCTTTATATTACTAAAGCTTATTCTTGTTTTAAAAATCACTTTACTAAGAATCCGTTAGACCCAAAACAGGTCTAGTAGGGGGTGCTTTAAGTGGGTGAATTTGTTCTCTGTTGAAAAACTTGTTTTTTCAGAACAAATGGGAGTTCGGCATCTTATAAAAACACTAAAAGAACTTTTCTTGGGCTACGTTTCGGATACCGAACTTATTGGAGATATCGAATCTATTTTGTCGGATATTCTGACTATCCACTACTTCTTAAAACAGAAAAATAAAGTCTTAGTGGAAGAGCTTTCAAAATATAAGGAAAAAATTGCTGCAACAGTATTTGAAAACTTGACGACCAAACAGAAGGCCATTCTTAGAGAAATTGCAGACATGAATGGAAAATCTCTTACATTGACAGCAATGATTGGTATACTCTCAAAGAAGTTAGACGTAGCGCCATCGACCATAAGGTGGAATCTAGTAGCTTTACGGAATTCTGGATTGATTAATGCGGGAAATAAAGATAACAAAGGTATTCCAGTAAGATTAACAGAAATTGGAAAACTAACGGCACTCGCATTGATAGAAGAACAAACTGTCAGCCTTGTTGAAACAGATATTGTCTTAGAAATTGATGCATAATCACATGGCAAAAAGTAGAAATGATACCTAAATACCCTACAGGGAAGCGAGGGATACTCGTTAGAAATCACCGCTCACGTAGGGTAATTCTTTTAATTTTTCTCGAACTTGCGAGAACTTCTGTTCTAGAGTTGATTCCATCGCTGAAATTACGGGCAAATTGGAAGTATCATAATTCGTGGAAGACTTCAACAGGTCAACATCTTTGACTAAGAAGTCGAGTTCATTTGAAATATCGCCTAAGCGCATTAAAATAGTTTTTGCCGCTCTATCAGGACTGCTATGCCTTACATGGCCTTGCCAGATATAATTTTTGATTGGAAATTCCGATAAATCACCATTTTGAGAATAAAATGCTCTTATGTCATTGCTCATTTGAGTTATTAAATAGATCAGTTCAAGATCATCGAAATCTGATGAAGCAACGATAATACAGATTAATTTTTCATCAACATCAAAGGAGAGTTTATAATTCGATGTGATAAAGAATTGTAGCTTTTCTTTACCATCTGCTCGAAATCTTTCACTAACATTTGCAATAATACTTGCAAATGGTCCAATTGTTGAGTAATCAAGTTTTAGGTTGCTGTCTGCCTCTCTATAGTAATAGATACACGCTTCTCGCGTCCTATCAACTACAAAAAACCCTTGTATGACCATATAACCGCCTCAGGATTAGCCTTTTACGAACCTCATGATATGAATTCTAACACAACTTAAAGAACATATCGGGTGCGATGACCTCATTTACTTTCAAACCCAGCAGGAAAAATAGTCTTTTAGAAATCTTTATAACAAGTTGGTAAGGAAGAATTAGATGGTGACAAATATGTGTCCTTATACATGCTATAAATGTAAACAAGAAGTTGACATTAACTTAACGGAAGCATTACCAGGCGTAAAATGCCCTCACTGTGGTCAGCGTATTTTGTATAAAGCAAGACCGCCTATTATCAAAAGAATAAAAGGAAAATAATGCTATTTTTTAATTATTGGATACGTTTCAATATTTTAAAAAAGAACATCTCTTTGAAATCATACACATTTTGGTAGGTTTATTCGACTCTTTAATTCAGGAAGAGGTAACTAGGCTTGCACTTTCTTTTCCGTCATTACGCGTTTTTGAATTTCATTAAAGAGTGTTGTTCCGATGATTGCTTCCGTCTCTTTTTTGTAATGATTGACCATTAACTCGATCAGTTTTCTGCTACCTTGCATTGTGGTAGAGATACCTACACGCTCCACTCGTTTGATTAAGCCATCCTTCTCCATCATGGCGAAATACGGAAGTACATAGTAATGGGGTGTTTGTAAATGATCCGCCAGTTTTCGCGTTGTAGGAAACCGTATACGAATAGAGTCCTTACTAAAGTGGATGGTAATAGAGCGATCTTTGAAAAGCATTATCTGTATGGCCGCCTCAAAGATCCCATCGTCAGTAAGTACTGTCATATACTTTCCTTCACTTCATTTTTCCTCGGTCTTCCTCGGCAATCGGCTCAAGATAGACTATTTCAGCGCCTACATCATTGGCTATCTGCTCAAGTTCCACTTTCCTAAGGTGTCTTGACTCGAACTTTAGATGAGAAGTCCCTGAACCACCAGTTACTGCAATAACCCGAAATCTTGGCATCTTTACTCCCGTTTTCACTTTCAATCGCTCACGCACATAAATTTTTAGTGGCATTTACTATCACCTCAAACAATTGGTATATCAATTGTTATAACACATGATATAAATACGTAGACTAAACATTTATAGTTTTCGTTATCACCAGTTCATTCTAAGTGGGATAAATATGACAAAGCGTCGTGAACTGGCATCAGGTCTGAGAGGAGAATCTCTGGTACGTAAGGGATTGTTTGAGAAAATCGAAGTCATCCCCCAAATCCGGATCGTTCCAGACTTGAACGTCATCAAGATAGGTGGTCATGGAATTATTGACTATGGTAGAAGGATAGTCATGCCTTTAGTGGAGGAGATCGGAAAACTTTCTGAGAAGAATAAACTTTTAGTGGTCACGGGTGGAGGTGTGAGGACTCGCCATATCCTCGACCTGGGAATTAATTTGGGTTTGCCTACGGGAGTGCTAGCAGAATTAGCCGGCAAGATTAGTGAGCAGAACGCTATTATGATGGCCATCCTCCTCTCGAAATACGATGGCGTGAGAATACACACTAGTGATCTTTTGAAGATATCCAGCCTACTCGCTATTGGTCTCTTGCCAGTAACTCATGGTACTCCTCCTTACGGACTCTATGAACAACCGCCAAAGGTGGGGTCTATTCCTCCAAATCGAACCGATACTGGTGCCTTCCTCATTGCTGAGGTGCTTGGAGCAAAGAATTGTATTATGCTCAAGAATGTGGAGGGCCTCTATACCGAAGATCCCCGAGTAAACCCCAATGCTGAGCTCATCAGTGAGATTACGGCTACTGAACTTCTTGAGAGAGATATGGAGGATATGGTGCTTGAAAAAAGAGTAGTGGAGTCACTTCTCACCGCTAAGCATGTGAAGGAAGTAAAAATTATTAACGGACATAAACCTGGACATTTAACCAGAGTTATAAACGGAGAAAATGTAGGGACAGTTGTGACTAGTCGCAAGAAATGAGGACAAAGTTGGACATCCTAAAAATGGTAGCCTTATAAAGGTAAACATTTTCACGACAAAAAACGTGGGGTTTATATACGAAGTTACAATCATACCTTATGATGTTGTGACGGGTAAGTAGCGTGGATCTCCTTATCCTTTTGGCGCGACGCCTCAAGTAATACATCGAGATGGAGATCATCACCGACCTTTAAATCGACTGGCGGTCGTCAGCCTCATCGTTACTCACAACGGGTTTCCTCTATCGACCCGTCGGACAACTGCCCAAGTTTGTCTAACATTATAGATAGAGTAATAAGAAGTTAAAGTGATTATTCCTTCGCTACCATTACCTCAGTGGCTTTAACGACCGCCTCGATCGTGTCACCCGGCTTTATATTCAATTCATCAACCGCCTCAACAGTAATAACCGCAGTCACAGTTGCAGGTGCTGTCACCTCAATCTTTACTTTTGCTGCTACTTGCCCTTTATCAATACTAACGACTTTACCAACTATTTGATTCCTAGCGCTTATTTTCAAACTATAACCTCACAAAGTCTCTTTTGCTTTAACTACCATTACCTCGGTTGCTTTAACTATGGCTTTGACTGAATCGCCTTCCCTTATATTTAGTTCATCTACCGCCTCAGAAGTTATTAAAGATTCTATTGTTGTTGGAATTTTTAATTCAATTTTTACTTTTGCAGCAACTGGATCTCTCATAACGCTGACAACAGTGCCTACTAAGCGATTTTTATCAAGCAATTTAAAACTTATCGCCTCCCACAACTCTTTATCGGCTAAAGTTGCCTGAATGAGATTTTCTAAGCGTATATAGTAGCGTAATAACTCCTCACCCGTTTGAGTCAGTTCAGAGCCTCCACCTTTCCGTCCACCTCTGAATTTTCGAATAATTGGTTTCTTAAGACGATCACTTATCTTCTTTAGAAGGCCCCAGGCATATCGATAGGATAGACCCGATTTTTTGCGGGCACCGTGCTTAGAAGGGACATCTCGAATAGCATCGCTAATGCTACCCGTTTCTTCTATTTTTTTCAGAAGTAAAGCGCCACCTTTTCCAAGTAAAGCTTTGTCTTCCTCACTAAGCGATTTATCTTTTAGTTCTAACCACAAACGAAACTTTGGGGCAACTTTAGTTAAAGTGTTGACGTCATCATAGTCCATTTCTTCAGTTCCCCTGTCCCGTTTCTTTTCTTCATTTTGAATTTCGGAAGACATTTCAATCAAAACACAGATTTGGAATTCTTATATTTTAATAGATCATCTCTCCACTAATAAATGCCTCCGTGCGCTTATCAGAGGGATTATTGAAGATTTGGTCTGTAGTACCTATTTCAATCATTTCCCCTTCCATCAAAAATCCAACAGAGTCCCCAAGACGTTTAGCTTGGAAAAAATTGTGTGTAGCCATAACAATTGTGACCTCTTTTTCTTTATTGAATTTTTTAAGGACCTTTTCAATTAAAGCAACATTTGTAGGATCTAAATCAGCTGTGGCTTCGTCTAACAATAACAAATTTGGCTCTGTTGCAAGCGTCCTAGCGAGGGCCACTCGCTGGATTTCTCCTCCTGATAAGGTAAGGGCTTTTCTTTCTTCAAACCCACGGAGGCCAACCATATCAAGTGCGCTTTGAACTCTTTCATCAATTTCATCAGTAGATAGCTTTCGAAAATTGAGGCCATAGGCTACATTTGCTTTGACTGTAGAAGAGAAAACAACGGGATTTTGAAATACAAACCCCATCTCGCGCCGTGCATGTACAATTTTTTTCTTAGGCAACGTCTGAAGAGACCATCCATTGTATTCGATTTGTCCCGATGTAGGAGGTTCTAACAGGTCAATCAAGCGCAATAGAGTAGTTTTTCCAGCGCCGGAAGGGCCTATGAGGGTAAAAAATTCGCCTTGCTCAATTTCAAAGGAGATATCCTTTATCGCATATTTTTCAGCATATTTCTTGCTGAGATTATTAACTTTGAGAAGTGTCATCTTATGACCTCAACTCCCTCTTGGAGTGTCGTGAAGATCAAGTTAACAAGGAAGGCAAGTGTAATGAGAATTATGCCAAGTGCAATTGCCAAGCCAAATATTCCCATTCTCGTCTGTAGGACGATTGCTGTAGTCATTGCACGTGTACTGAACCGAATATTGCCTCCAACTATCATAATGGCTCCGACTTCAGAAATCGCTTGACCGAATGCGACACATATACCAGCTAAAATAGAAATTCGTGCCTCTTTGAGGATTGTAAACCATAATTGTGACTCTGTCGCACCTAAAGATAGAGCAGTATCTCTATATTTGTTTTGAACACTTCGAACGGCAGCCATAGTGATACCTGTGATGATTGGAGTTGCTAAAATCCATTGAGCGATTATCATTGCCGTGGGCGTATATAGTAAGCTTAAGAAACCCATTGGTCCGCTTCTAGAAAGCGCTAGAAACACAAACAATCCAATAACGACAGGAGGAAGACCCATAAATGTATTGACGAGATTGTTGACAATCCTTCTGCCAATATAAACGCGAATACCGAGAAACATTCCTAATGGAATACCACAACAGGCAGCTAGGAAAGTTGCAGTGCCAGAAACTCGCAATGAAAGAAGCATGATTCCATAAATTTCTGCATCTCCTGAGAATATCAAAGCAAGGGCTTCAGTCAGCGCCTCAAAGAAGATCATCATATCACCAATAACCGTTATGTTATATACAATCATTATGCATTAGTTCGCATAATGGTATATACGTTCATATAAAAAATGATTCCCCGTCCGTGTCGTTAGTTAATTATTCGTTAGGTATATATATGCCTATCGCTATACGCTATGTTCAACTGTACATAACGATAAAATCGAGGAAAGCGAAAGAAATGTCTATTTGGAGTCAAAAAAAGATCAAAATCGGTATTGCAGTGGCTATCATTGCAGTAATTGGTCTTAGTGCAGGTCTAGCAGTATGGGAATACGGAAGGCCAAAAGTAATCTTGGCAACTACCACTTCAACTTATGATTCTGGCTTACTTGATAGTGTTTTACCAGGTTTCGAGTCTAAATACTTTGTTGATGTCGATATTGTAGCCGTCGGGACAGGTAAAGCAATAGCAACAGCGAAATCAGGTGATGCTGATTGTCTTCTAGTACACGCTCGCTCAAAGGAAGATGCTTTTGTCTCGGAAGGATATGGCATACATAGAGTTTGTGTGATGTATAACGATTTCATAGTCATTGGTCCTTCTAGTGATCCTGCAGGTATCCTTGGGATGACTGATGCTTCAGATGCGTTTAAAATGATCGCCTCAGTAGAAGCAATCTTTGTTAGCAGAGGAGATAGTTCGGGAACTCACACAAAAGAAATGGCAATTTGGTCGGAAGCAGGTATAAACCCAGTCGGTAAAGCGTGGTATATGGAAACTGGACAGGGTATGGGTGCAACTCTTACCATAGCAGAAGAGCAACAGGGCTATTGTCTTGTAGACCGCGGGACTTTGTTGTCAAAGAAAGATCAAATGACCCTTATTGTTTTGTCAGAGGGTGATTCGATCCTGTTAAATCCTTACGGTATGATCCTCATCAATCCAGAGATGTATCCAAATATTAACCATGAAATGGCTAAAAATCTTGTTGCATACATGATCTCTGAGCAGGGGCAACAAAAAATCGCAGATTTCAGGAAAGGCGGTGAGATTCTGTTTAAACCCCTATACGGCAAATGCGCTAGCATAACTGGATGTCCAACGCAAGCTCAAGAATTAGCATTCTGGGGACCAATAAGTGACAACTATGGCACGGCTAGTGTCGCTACCCATTGTGAAGGGTTTTACTGTCATTAGGTTTAAAAGCCACTCTTTTTTTATTTTTGCACTATCTTAGGCTAATCAGCAATAATAATATCATTCAACCGAATCTCGCAGTTTTTTGAAGAGTTAAAATTTTAAGATTCACAACTACTAAATGAAGTGAAGGGTTGATCAGCAATGAAAGATTCAAAATATTTAACCATTGATGAAGTTTTGAACAAGGGTTCTGGAAATGTACATTTGAGAGGTTGGGTTTACAGAGAAAGAAAATCGAACAAATTTGTATTTATTGTCTTAAGAGATGAATCCAATATAATACAATGTGTTGTATCAAAGGAAAAAAATCCGGAGCTCTTTGAAGAGGCTAAAAAATTAACAATTGAATCTTCAATCAAAGTGTCAGGTGAATTAAAAAAGGATGAGAGAGCTCCCACCGGCTATGAAATTTCCCCCGTGTCGGATTTGGAGATTATCCAAATTGCTGAGCCGTTTCCCATTACTGCCGAACAGTCTCCTGAACTTTTATATGACAATAGGCATTTGTGGTTAAGATCAAGGAAATTGAACGCAGTTTTAAAAGTTCGGCACACAGTTGTTGGAGCTATTCATGAATTTTTTAGAAGCCGCGGTTATTACGAATTTGATGCGCCTATTTTTCAGCCGATCCAATCTGAAGGCGGTTCTACATTGTTTGAAGTTAAATATTTTGATGATAAAGTGTACCTTAGCCAATCTTGGCAGTTATACGCGGAATCTGCAGTATTTTCACTTGGAAAAATATATAATATGGGTCCAACTTTTCGTGCTGAAAAATCAAAAACTTCACGACATTTAGCAGAATTTTGGATGGCTGAAATGGAAGCAGCATGGATGAAACTTGATGAGGTCACAGAAGTTGCAAAAGATGAAATCAGATTTATCATACAAGAAGTTTTGAAACATAATAGGAAAGAACTTGAAATTCTAAAGAGAGACAGTAACTTGTTAGAGTATTATGTCAAAGAGGAATATCCTACAATTAAATATACAGAAGCCTTAGATATCCTAAATAATGAATATCAAATGCATGTTCCCTGGGGTAAGGATTTAAGAACTATCGAAGAAGCAAAAATAAGCGAATTTTTCAAAGTACCAGTGGTTGTTACACATTATCCCACAAAAATTATGGGGTTCTACAAACCTCCAAGTAACGACAATCCTGAAGAAGCGTTATGTTTTGACATGTTAGCTCCAGAGGGGGGGTTAGAAATCATTGGTGGCTCAGAAAGAAGTTTGCTAGTTGATGATATGATAAAAAGACTAGAAGCAGATGGTGAAGATCCCTTGCGATACGCTTGGTATTTTGACTTAAGACGATATGGTAGTGTTCCTCATTCAGGATACGGTTTAGGCGTTGAAAGAGTAATCCAATGGATCTGTGGATTAGAAAATATCAAAGATGCCATCCCATTCCCTAGAACTATGATACGAAAAACACCCTAATCCAAATGCCAGAATTCAGTTAAATATGGTCTTGTTCTACTTTTTTCTGCCTGTCAATATGCAATAACATCCCTGTTTAAAGGATGGGCAACTTTTTTTCTCCATCAACTTTAAATAACTCTGTGAGATTTTCAGGAAAAATCGATTTACAGTGATGAAAAATGGGCTATACTATTTCAGAAAAAATATTGGCGAGAGCTTCTGGAGAAAAACATGTAACAAACGGTCAAATAGTGACTGCAAAAATAGATCTTGCCTTAACCCATGATGTGTTGTGTGGACCTGCCGCTGAAATCTTAGAACAATTGGGTGGAAAAGTCTGGGATTCCTCACGGATAATTGTGACACCAGATCATTTTGTTCCAAACAAAGATATTGCGGCAGCTAAATTGTGTTTATCAATGGAGAAATTTGTGAAAGAGCAAAATATTACACATTATTATCCGATTGGTCAACATGGAATATGCCACATTATGCTCTCACAAGAGGGGCACGTAGTTCCTGGAGATCTTGTCGTTGGAACTGATTCACATACATGTACTTCAGGTGCAGTAGGAGCATTTGCAGTTGGAATAGGCACGACTGAAATGGCGGTGGTTTTTGCTACGGGTGAATTATGGTTTAGAGTCCCTGAAACTATGCATTTCAACATCTCAGGAAGTTTACCTGAACATGGCTATATATCAGGTAAAGACATCATTTTAACGATTATAGGTGAGATTGGCGTAGATGGAGCGACTTATCGAACAATGGAATTTGATGGGGACGCATTACGAGTCTTACCATTCGATGAGCGTTTTACTGTATGCAATATGAGCATAGAGGCAGGCGCTAAGACAGGGATAATTTGTCCAGATGAGAAGACGCAACAAATAGTTCAAAGAACTAAAAGATCATTCACTCCAGTAACAAGCGATAAAGATGCCGAATACATTGAAAAAATCGAAATTGAAGCACAAAATCTTGAACCTGTGATCGCAAAGCCACATCTGCCGTCTAATGTTGTTCCTGCTAGAGAATTAGCAAGTGAAGAAATCGATCAAGCATTTATTGGCTCATGCACAGGTGGAAGGCTTACAGATTTGAGAGTGGCTGCAAAA